>NZ_BAAAZP010000150.1:0-32041 GCF_039536965.1 Nonomuraea antimicrobica
GGCGGGAGCGCGGCCAGCAGCAGCGCCAGCGCCGCCTCGTCGGTCGTCCAGCCGGGCGTTCCCGGCAGCGGGGCCCTGCTGGTGCGCCGTCCCGCGGCGGCGAACGAGCGCGCGATCCGGCCGGGTTCGGCCAGCGCCTCCTCCAGCCACGCCCAGTGCGGGGTGCTCTCCAGCGCGGCGCGTAACCGCCCGGCCGTCACGAGCCGCCCCCTTCCCACGCGCCGGAGCCCAGGGTTACGGGCTCCAGCAGGGCCTCCTGCTCGGCCCGGCGGAGGAAGGCCAGGGACCGGGCGGCGACGTCGGGGGCCGCGTGCGAGTGGCGCGGCAGCTCGACGGCCACTAGCCCGCGGTAGCCCGACTCGGCGAGGGCGCGCAGCACGGGCGGGAAGTCGATCTCACCCTCGCCGAACTCCAGATGCTCGTGCGTGCCCCGCCGCATGTCGTCGATCTGCACGTTGACCAGGTACGGCGCCACCGCCGCCACGCACGCGGGCACCGGGTCCCGCTCGTTGCAGCGGCAGTGCCCGACGTCGAGGGTGAGCCCGAACCGGTCCGGCGCCCCCAGCTCCCGGCGCAGCGCGTGCCACCCGGCGATCGTGTCCACCAGCATCCCCGGCTCGGGCTCGAAGCCCAGCGGCGGCCCGTCGGCGCCCTCCAGCACCTGCGCGCAGCCCGCCACCAGCCGCCGCCAGGCCGACTCCGGCGGCACGTGGGCCGGGCGCACCCCGGACCAGAACGACACCGCCTCCGCCCCGAGGTCCGCGCCGATCGCGACGGCCAGGCGCAGGAAGGCGACCCGCTTGGCGCGGTCGTCGTCGAGCAGCGTGGGGGCGTGCTTGCGGCGGGGGTCGAGCAGGTAGCGGGCGCCGGTCTCGACGACGACGGCCAGCCCGAGGGCGCGCAGCCGGTCGGCGAGCCTGGCCACCCGCCGGGCCAGGCCGTCGGCGTACGGGTCGAGGTGGTGGTGGTCGAGGGTGAGCGCGACGCCCTGGTAGCCGAGGTCGGCGATGACCTGGAGGGCGTCGGCGAGGCGGTGGTTGGCGAAGCCGTTGGTGCCGTAGCCGAACCTGATCGGCGCGGGTGTCACGGCGCGTCCCCCGTGCCGATGGCGGCGACGAGGTCGTTCAGGGCCCGCCACTGCTCGGCCAGCCCGTGCGGGACATGCCCCAGGGGGTCCTTGAAGAAGAACGCCAGCTCGGGCACCGGCCCCGAGCGGCCCGCGCGGTGGGCGGCGGCGGTCAGCCGGGCCAGGTCGAGGATCAGGGGCGCGGCCAGCGCCGAGTCGCAGCCGTGCCAGGTGAACTCCATGCGCATCGCGGTCCCGAGGAAGCCCTCGAACGTGACGAGGTCCCAGGCGGTCTTGAAGTCGCCGAGGTCCTCCAGGTAGTCGATGCGGGTCTCGCCCTGCGGCGCATAGCCGAGCGTCTCGGCCAGCACGCGCTGCTTGCTGGCCGCCTTGGCCGCGTTCGCGCCGGGCCTGGCCAGGTTGGCGCCGTCGCCGCCGCCCAGCAGATTGATGCCCGACCAGGTGCGCACCTTGAGGTTGCGCTGGGCGAACATCGGCGCGAGCACCGACTTGACCAGCGTCTCCCCCGTCTTGCCGTCGTGCCCTCCGTACGGCAGCCCGCGCTCGCGGGCCAGCTCGTCGAGCGCGGGCAGGCGGGCGCCCATCGAGGGGGTGAAGTCCACGTACGGGCAGCCGGCCTGGAAGGCCGCGTAGGCGGCCAGCGAGCTGGGTGGCAGCACCGGCTCCCGGCCCTCCAGCGCGGCCCGCAGCGCGCCGAGCGAGGCGTGGGCCGGGTGCGGCGGCGGGGCGGGCTCGGTGGTGGAGACGTTGACGACCACGACGCGGTCCAGGTCGTGCCGGTCGCGGAAGAGGTCGAGGTCGGCGGCGATCGCCTGGGCCGTGGCGGCCTGGGTCGCGGCGGCGGGCAGCGGCCGTACGCGCCGCTCGACGGCGGGCAAATCGTTCTGCACGGCGCTGGCGAGCGCCGCGGGCACGACTCCCGCCGTGGCCAGTTCCGCGGCCTTCTTGTCCAGCGGGACCGAGGTGACATCGTGGCCGCCGAAGACGAGGTCGCCGATGCCGGGCAGGACGCGGTCGCGCAGGCCGGGCGACTCCAGCACGCACCCGGTCGGCTCGGCCAGCCCCGCCCGCACGGCCAGCGCCCCGATCACGCTGGTGACGGCGACCGATCCGCGGGCCCCGATCAGCCATGCTCCCGTTCTCATGTGGTCTCCTTCATACGCGGCCCGGCCGCCGTCGCCATGGGGTGGGGCGGCGGGTATCCCGACGGCCACCGGGCGCCGGCGTAGGGGGGATGATCGGACAGAGATGATCAGACTCTGTACTAAAATGCTCCCGAAACGGCCACCGTTCAAGGCAGAACCGAAACCCGTTCCACCCGAAGTCGTCTGCAGGATGTCTGAAGTCCTGCGCACGGGGCGGTTACGCCAGGCGTGGAGAGTCCGCGGGAAGACGTCTTCGCGACGGCTCGTTCGGGTCAGCGGTCGGCGGCGCGTTGGCTTGCCAGAAGGGCCAGTGCGGGGATGCCCGCCAGCGCGGCCATCACCATGACGGCCGTGAGCAGCCGGCCTCCCTCCAGCAACGGTGTGACGAGGGCGGCGCCGGCGGGTGGCGTGGCCTGCATCAGGGTGCGCAGGATCGCGAAGCCCCGGCCGCGCAGGTGCGCCGGGATACGCCGCATGCGCAGCGACTGCGCCCACACGGTCATGGGCGCGCTGAACAGCCCCACCAGCAGGAACCCGGCGTACGGCAGGGCCTGCACGGCCAGGAACGCCGCCGCGGCCAGGAGCTGGACGACGGCGATGGCCGTGACCCTGCCCGCGACCCCGCCCGATGCGGCCGGTCGCGCGCCGGCCAGGACGGAGCCGATCAGCTCGCCGATCGACAGGGCCGCCAGCAGCAGGCCCAGGGCCTGAGCACCGCCGTCCAGCTGCGTCTTGGCCAGCCACGGGCCGGTGACCAGCAACATCCCGGTCGCGATGTTGAAGGCCATGAACGCGAGCGTGGTACTGATCAGGACGCGGTCGCGCAGCAACGGGGACAACCGCCCGGAGCGCGCATGTGGCCGCTCACCGGCGCGCAGGGGGCGTCGCACGGCCAGCGCGGCGGCGGCGAAGACCACGAACGTGGCCGCGTCGAAGGCGAGCACCGCCTCGCTGCCGAACCAGCCGATGAGCAGCCCGCCGAGCGCCGGCCCGGCCATCCCGGCGACGCTGAAGCTGATGGACTCCAGCGCGTTGGCGGCGTCCCGATCCTTCTCCGCGACCAGATCGGGGATGGCTGCGGGAAACCCTGCCAGCGGCACCATCTTGAACAGCCCGTACACGGCGGCCACGACGTACGGCAGGGCGTGCGGGACCTCCCCGAACGCGGCGGCCAGCGGGATCGACGCCATCGCGGCACCACGCACGAGGCTGTCGGCGGCCAGGACATGGCGCTTGTCGAACCTGTCCAGCAGCGGCCCGGTCAGCAGCCCGCCGACGAACACCGGCAGGGTGTGGCAGACGGTCAGCAGCCCGAGCCGCCCGGTGCCGCCGGGCTGGTCGAGCACCAGCCACGTAAGGGCGACGAAGGTCATCCCGTCGCCCACGAGCGACAGCGACGAACCCAGCCAGAGCAGGCGGAAGTCGGCGCTGGAACGAAGAACACGCATGCCGATGAACCTTGGCCGCCGCGGGTGCGGGGTGTCTGGCGGGCATCGGCCGCCGACCGTCGCCGTCCGATGCCCGCCAGATCGCCCCGCCGCGGCATGGCACCCTGGAGGCGATGATTTCCGCGGAGACCGCCCGTGCGGCGATGGAAAGCCGGGACCCCCGCTTCGACGGGTGGTTCTACGTCGCCGTCACCACCACCGGCATCTACTGCCGCCCCAGTTGCCCGGCCGTCATGCCCAAACCGCAGAACATGCGCCTCTACCCGAGCGCGGCCGCCGCACAGGTGGACGGGTTCCGCGCGTGCAGACGCTGCCGTCCCGATCTCGCGCCGGGCTCACCCGCCTGGAACGCCCGCGCCGATCTCGTCGGCCGCGCGGTGCGGCTCATCGCCGACGGGGTGGTGGACCGCGAAGGCGTCGCCGGGCTGGCCGCCCGCCTGGGCTACAGCGTGCGCCAGGTGCACCGCCAGTTGGTGGCCGAGGTGGGGGCCGGGCCACAGGCGCTGGCCAGGGCGCACCGCGTGCAGACGGCGCGCCTGCTGCTGGAGAACACCGACCTGCCGGTCGCCGACATCGCCTTCGCGGCCGGGTTCGCGAGCATTCGCCAGTTCAACGACACCATCCGGCAGTTGTGCGGCGCCACCCCGACCCGGCTGCGCGGCCGCCCGGCCGGCGGGCCGGGCGCGATCGTGCTGCGCCTGGCCTACCGGCCAGTCCTTGACGTGCCCGCGGTGCTGGCCTACCTGGGTGCCCGCGCGCTGCCCGGCATCGAAGAATACGACGGCACCACCTACCGGCGGTCCCTCGCGCTGCCGCACGGGGCCGGCGTGGCCGCGCTGCGCGACGGTGCCGGCCACGTCGCCTGCGAGCTGCACCTGGACGACCTGCGCGACCTGTCCGCGGCCGTGCAACGCTGCCGCCGCATGCTCGACCTCGACGCCGACCGCCTCGCCATCGCAGAAACGCTGCCGCCCTGGGCGGCGACCGCGATACCCGGTCATCCGGATCCGGACGAGCTCGTGGTCCGCATGATGCTCGGACGGCGCTCCCGCACGGCCCGCGCCCGCCTGGCCGCACTGGTCCGCGAACGCGGCAAGCCTCTGACCACACCGATGGGGTCCATCACCCACACGTTCCCGCCCACGCCCTTCACGGTGGGCCGGGACGCCGACCGGGAAGAGGCCCGCCGGAGGCTGGGCGAGATTCCGGGGATCGGCCGGTGGACGATCGGTTACGTCCTCGTACGGGGCTTCGGCGACCCTGACGTCTACATCCCCGACCTCACCGCCCGACGGGCGTTGCACCGGCTCGGCGGCGGCGACCCCGAACGGTGGCGGCCATGGCGTTCCTACGCCACTGTCGGCCTGTGGCTCGCCGAGGCGAGCGGGGAACCCCGCCTCGGGTGACGGCCGGGCGCACGTGCTCATCGGAAGGGAACAGGCGAGGGCGATCGCCATGCCCTCGGTGATCAGCCATGGCAGTCGCGGGAGCCTTGTCGGGAAACGCGGAGAAAACGCGCTTGCGTGTTGGCTTCTCCCGCTCGCCGCATTCGGCGGGCAAAGTGAACCAAGGAGCCCACGCATGACTGATCTGCACCTGCCCGACCGGCGCGCGTTCCTGCGGCGGACGGGCCTGGCCGTGGCCGCGGGAGCGGTGCTTCCACCGGCGGCGTTCGCCCTTCCTGCCGCCGCCGAGGCGGACGGCGACCCCGACGCGCTGTTCAAGGCGGGCAGGTTCGCCGCCGCCGAACGCGGCTACCGGCGCCGACTGCGCGCGCACCCGCGCGACACGCGGGCCCTGGCGCAGCTCGGCTACATGGCACTGTTGTCCAACCGCTTCGAGGAGGCGGAGAGACAACTGTCGAAAGCCCTCGACCTGGAGCCCGGCGACGTCGCCTCGGCACAGCGGCTGGCCGAGTGCTTCGTCCGTCAGGACCGGCCGGCCCAGGCGGTGCCGCTGCTGAAGGGCGTCGACCAGCCGCGCGAGAAGGCGCTGACCGAGCTCTACTCCCACATCAGCGGCACTCCGTGGCAGCTTCGCGGCGCGCACGGCGCGCGCGTTCCCTTCGCCGCACTCGACCCCGTGCCCGCCGTCGAGGCCAGCGTGAACGGCCGGCGCGGGACCTTCTGGCTCGACACCTACGCCACCCTGGACCTGTCGAAGGAGATGGCGCAGGAGGCGGGCCTGCGTGCGGTGGCCACCATGTCCGGCGGGGTGGCCAACAACCAGCCGATCACCATATCGCTGGGCATCCTTGACTCGTTCACGATCGGCAATGTCGAGATCCGCAACCTGCCGGTGCAGTGGAGCGACGCGCAGCGGCCTCCGCTGCCGGACGGCGCGCCGGCGGCGGGCGCCTTCGGAACGACGATCTTCTACCACTTCCTGACCACGATGGACTACGCCGGCCGGGCTCTGATCCTGAGGCCCAGGACCGAGACCGCACCGCGGGCACGTATCGTCGACCGACTGCCACTGTGGCTGGCGGGCGACCACTACCCCTGCACCCTGGGCAGCCTCGGCGCTCATGGTCCGCGAATGGTCACCGTCGACACCGGCGGCATCGGCGTCGCGCTCGACACCACGGTCGAAATCGCCGACAGGGCGGGCGGCATAACCGTGGATCGCGACCACCCGATCGAACAGCCCGGCGGGATCAAGCTCTACCGCATCACGGCCGAGCGGATCAGCCTGGGCCGCGCGGTCGGCCGCAACCTGCCCGGGCACGCGGTCGACAAGGTCTTCCCCGGCTTCCCGGGACCCGGACAGTCGGCACGGTTCGGCTTCGACCTGATCGCCAACTTCACCCACGAGTTCTTCAAGCCGTACGCCATCACCTTCGACTACCGAAGCATGCACCTGTCCATTGCCCGAGGGTGACCTCGATCGCCGAGCCGATCGTGGTCCTGGGGCACCGGTTCGGCCGGCAGGCCGGGCCCCATCCGTTAGTGATGCTCACCGCTGCGTTGAGCTGATCGCCGTTGTTCCCGACCGTCGCCGTTGAGGACAGTACGAACCGGGGGCGACGCGGTACCGCGTCCCCGGGATCGCCGACTGAACGGGAGACAGGCATGGGCGGAGACGCGGACGGACAGGTCAGCCGGCGGCAGGTGATCGTGGCGGGTACGGTGCTGGCGGCCGGGGCGACCGTGGTCCCGGCGGCCGGGCAGCGGCCTGCGGCGGCGGCCACGCATGCCGTACCGGAGGTGGTCGGGCCAGGTGAGGTGGAGGTGTCCCTGCGGGTCAACGGCACGATCCGCGAGACGGCCGTGGAGCCGAGGGTCACGCTGCTGGACGCCCTAAGGGACCGGTTGCAACTGACCGGAACGAAGAAGGGGTGCGACCACGGTGAGTGCGGGGCGTGCACGGTCCTGATCGACGGGCGGCGCGCGAAGTCCTGCCTGACCCTGGCGATCATGCAGACGGGCGCGGCGATCACCACGATCGAGGGGCTCGCAGGCGGTGAGCGGCTGCACCCGATGCAGGTGGCGTTCATCGAGCGGGACGCCTTCCAGTGCGGTTTCTGCACCCCGGGACAGATCATGTCCGCGGTCGGGATGCTGGCCGAGGGACGTCCACGATCCAGGGCCGAGATACGCGAACGCATGAGCGGCAACCTGTGCCGGTGCAGCGCCTATCCCAACATCGTCGACGCGATCAGCGACGTGGCGGAGGGACGCAGGTGAAGGCGTTCAGGTATGCCCGCGCCACGAGCGAGGCCGACGCGGTCACGCTGGCCTCGGGCGACCCCACGGCCGTGTACATCGCGGGCGGGACCGAGACGCTCAATCTGATCCGGGACGGCCTGCTCGCTCCCGACCTCGTGGTGGACGTCAACGCGGTCCCGGCGGACGGCATCGCCTGGGGCCGCGACGCCGTCAGGATCGGGGCGCTGACCTCGATGGCGGCGGTCGCCGGGGACTCGCGGATCCGCACCCGGCTGCCCGTGCTGTCCGAGGCCCTGTCGGCCAGCGCCTCGGCGCAGGTGCGCAACATGGCCAGCGTCGGCGGCAACCTGATGCAGCGGACCCGCTGCTGGTACTTCAGGGATGCCGCCCTGCCCTGCAATACGCGCATCCCGGACAGCGGCTGTCCGGCGACCGAGGGCGAGAACCGGTGGCACGCCATCCTCGGCGGCAGCGAGCACTGCATCAAGGTGCATCCCTCCGACCTGGCCGTGGCACTGACGGCACTCGACGCCACGATCCTGATCCGGGAAGCCCAGGGCGAACGGCGGATCCCGATCGGCGATTTCTATCGTCTGCCCGGCTCCACCCCGCACGTCGAGACCGCGCTGCCGCACGGCGGGCTGATCGTCGGCGTGGAGATCCCGTCCGGCCTGACGCGGTCACGATCCGGCTACCGCAAGGTACGTGACCGGGCATCGTTCGAGTTCGCGCTGGTCTCGGTGGCCGTGTCGCTCGACATGGACGGCGACGCCGTACGCGAGGCCCGCATCGCGCTGGGCGGGGTCGCGCCCCGGCCGTGGCGGGCCGTGGAGGCGGAGGCGGCCGTGCGCGGCCGGCGGCTGGATCCGGACGTGCTGGAAGCCGCGGCGGAGGCGGCGGTCCGGGGGGCGGTTCCCCGCGAGCACAACGGCTTCAAGGTCGAGTTGGTCCGGCGCACGCTCGCCGACGTGCTCGCGAGGATCGGAGGGAAGCGATGACGCAGTCCGTGGGCAGGCCGCTCAACCGTGTGGACGGCCGCGACAAGGTGACCGGCACGGCGCGGTACGCCGCCGACCAGACGGTGGCCGGGCTCACGCATGCCGTGCTCGTGCAGAGCACGATCGCGAGCGGAAGGATCAGGGCCATCGACACGCGTGCGGCCCTGTCGGCGCCCGGCGTGCTCGGCGTCTACACCCACGAGAACCTCCCGCGCTTCGCCTACCGGCCGGACGGCTACACCTTCCCTCATGGCCAGTCGCTGGTCCCCATGCAGGACGACACGATCCGGTACGGCGGGCAGCACCTCGCCATGGTGGTGGCGGGCACCCCCGAGCAGGCGCGGCACGCCGCGGCCCTGGTCGAGGTCGGCTACGACGTCGAGTCGCCGATCATCGGCCTCCGGGCGAATCTCGACCGGGCCTACGCGCCCCCGACGACCGTGCCGGGAGTGGTCCAGTTGGAGAGGGGCGACCCCGGGGACGGGCTCGACCGGGCCGAGGTCCGCATCGAGGCGGAGTACTCGACGTCGATCAACCATCACAACCCGATCGAGCCTTCGGCGACGCTGGCGGTCTGGGAGGGCGACGACCTCACTCTCTATGAGTCGACCCAGTCGATGTCGTTCACCCAGGAGGTCGTGGCGCAGATGCTGGGCATGCCCAGGGAACGGGTCAGGGTCGTCGTCCCCTTCCTGGGCGGTGGTTTCGGCTGCAAGGGCTTCGTGTGGCCGCACACCTACCTGACCGCGGCCGTGGCCAGGGCGGTCGGCCGCCCGGTGAAGCTCGTGCTCACCCGGGCGCAGATGTACACCTCCTGCGGCCATCGACCGGAATCGGTGCAGCGTGTCCAGCTCGGCGCGGCAAAGGACGGCAGGCTCACCGGGCTCACCCACCACGTCATCTCGCACACCGCGTCCCACGACCTGATCAACTTCACGGTGATCGCCTCGCCTCAGTCCGTCTACGCGTGCCCGAACCTGCGGGTGAGCACAGAGCTGGTCGAGGTGAACCTCGGCACCACCATCGCCACCCGGCCGCCCTCCGGCCCGACCAACGAGGTGCTGGAGATGGCGCTGGACGAGCTGAGCCTGGAGCTGGGCGTCGATCCCATCGCGCTCAGGCTGGCCAACTACACCGACCGCGACCCGGCGACCGGCGCGCGGCAGACCCGGTACCTGCGCGAGTGCTACGAGCTCGGCGCCGAGCGGTTCGGCTGGCGGCGCCGCAAGCCGGAGCCGGGCTCAACGCGCGCGGGCGAGATGCTGGTGGGCACGGGAATGGCGGGTTCCTTCCACAACTGGCACGGGATGATCGCGCAGGCCTCGGTGGAGATCGGCACGGACGGGCGGGCGTTCGTCCGCTCGGGGACGCAGGACATCGGCACCGGCACTTACACGATCATGACGCAGATCGCCGCCGACGCGCTCGGCATGCGCCCGTCGTCCGTACGGCCCCGTCTCGGCGACACCCGCCTGCCGCCCGCCGCGTCCTCCAGCGGTTCCACCACCGCCGTGACCGTCGGCACCGCCGTGCGGGAGGCCGGCCGGGCGGCCCGGGAGAAGGTGATCGGGATCGCGATCGCCGACCCGCGCTCACCGCTGTACGGCGCCGCCTCCGACGCGGTCGAGACCGCGGACGACCGGCTCTTCCTCAAGGCCAGGCCGCGGCGCGGGGAGACCTACCGTGACGTGCTGGCCCGGCACGGCTCGCCGGTCGAGGCGCAGGGGAACGCCGATCTCGCCGGCCAGGCGGGCGGATCGTACGGCGCGGTCTTCGCCGAGGTGCACGTCAGCACGGTCACCGGCGAGGTGCGCGTCACCCGCCTGGTCGGCGCGGTGGACGTGGGCCGGGTGCTGAACCCCAAGACGGCCCGGAGCCAGGCCATCGGCGGGATGATCTGGGGCATCGGCATGGCGCTCACCGAGCACACCCTCGTCGACCGGCGGCTGGGCCGCGTCGTCACCGCCAACCTCGCCGGCTACCTGGTCCCGGTCGAGGCCGACGTCCCCGACATCGACGTGATCTTCGTAGACAAGCCCGCCCTTGACGCGAGCGCCCTGGGCGCCAGAGGCATGGGCGAAGTGACCGGAACCGGCACGGTGGCGGCGATCGCCAACGCCGTCCACCACGCGACCGGCCGCCGCGTACGCCAGTTGCCGATCACTCCCGATCTCCTGCTGGGGCCGCGGGAGTGAGTGCGCCGACGATGCGCCTGGCGGTCCAGCCCCGGATGAGTCGATCAGCGGAGATCCGGCCACGCCCGCACGGGCGTCACGAGACGTCGATTCACGTCGCCCCGTCGATCGCGGCGGCGGATCGTCGGCGCACCTCCGTGACGGCCTGGGCGAAGGCGTGAATCAGCGGTGTCTCCCGGCCGGTGGCCCAGATCAGGGCGCTCTCCAGCGGCGGCAGGCCCTGCAACGGCAGCGCGACGATGTCGGGATGGTCGTAGAACTGGGGCGAGGTCTCCACGGTGGGATGCGCCATGAGGCCCATGGCGATGCGCCACACCGCCTCTGTCAGCGTGGTCTGCGCATACCTCCGCCTGATCGGGCGACCGCTGGGCGTGGTGGGCGGCATGAAGGCGTCAAGGGTGGCCGTGGGGACACCGCCCCCGTCGGGGAGGTCGCATTCCGCCAGGTCCTCCACGATGGCGTATCCCCGCCGGACCAGGTGGTGATCGCGACGGACCAGCAGGACACGCGACTGGCGGCTGACAACCGGCCCGACGGTCATGTCGGCCTGCCCCATGGGCTGCCAGGCGATCATGACGTCGGCCTCGCGCCTTCTCAGCCGGTCGAGGCCGTCGAGTGTGGTCTCCTCGCGGACCACCGTCCGGCAGTCCGGATGGGTGGTCTCGAAGGTCTTCAGGATCTCGATGAACAACGGGCCCGCACAGACCCGGTTGGCGACGCTGATCCTCACCTCGCCGCCAACTTCGCCGACTTCGCCGAGCGAGCGCATCACCCGGTGGATCTCCTCGAACGGCGTGCGCAACCCGTCGCTCAGCCGCTGCCCGAGCGGGGTGAGGACCACCTTGCGGCTGGTGCGCTCGAACAGGCGCCCGTCGACCCGCCGCTCCAGCACACGCACGGTCTGGCTGATCCGGGACGGCGACAGCCGCAGCCGCTCCGCCGTGCGGCCGAAGTGCAGCTCTTCGACCAGGACGAGGAAGACCTCGATCTCGCGCAGCTCCACCACCGTGCGCACACCTTCCTTCCCATGAAGCCACGCGCGGAAGGGCTCCGCGGCGGCGCACGCCACAAAGCCCGATCATCACCTGCCCCGCTCTCCTGCCGCCAGGTCCGCTGAGGACCGACGCGATACCTCACGGGTATGCCGGTCCGTCTCCCGCCATTCACGCCGTGTCGCGCAGAGCGCGGATCGCCGCGAGCACCTCCGCCCGGTTCCCGGCCGACTTCATCCACGCGGGCAGCCGTTCCAGCAGGGTCTGTGACCCGGCCGGCCGTGGCCGGTCCCGCAGCGACGCGGCCACGTACGCCTCCAGCAACTCCAGATGGGGCAGGTTGTAGGCCCACAACACCCGCCCGCGGCAGGGCCGCCTGAACCACAGCGGCAGCCCGAAGTAGGGGTCGTCGGGCCCGCCGAGCGCCGGCACGGCGAGCACGCCCCTGCCGCTGAAGTACGAGTCCCCCGCACCACTGCGCCATGGCCGCGGCGTCCATTCGCCGCTGTGGGAGCACCCGGTGCAGGTCAGCCGATGCGGCGCGGTCAGCCAGCCCACGGCGTACGCGTGCCCGTCGCGATGATCAGGATGTACGGCCACCAGCGCACGCCCGTCACAGCGCGGGCACCGAACCCAAATCTCCTTGGCGAAATGCCACAAACGCTGACCTGGATCCTGAAACCGACGCTCCACACGACACATTCTGCGGCATCAGCGATCAGAGCACTGGGCAGGTCGGTCGCGTTGCGTGACCGCAACGGTCTCGGCCGAGCCTGGCAGGCGCCTGACCTGTGACAACCCGACGGCGACGGATTACCCGTGACGTTCGTACCTGGTGATCCACAGGCCGGCGATCACCTCGACATCCTCGATCCTGGTGAAGCCGAACCGCTCGTACAGGGTCCGCGCGGGCACGTTGTCGCGACCGGTCGAGACGACGGTCGTCCTCTCACCGGCTCTGCCGAGCAGCTCGCCGACCAATGTCCGCCCGATGCCCCGCCGGTGCGCGCGAGGGTCGACGACGAGGCGGTCGATGTCGACCAGGTCCTCGGTCTCCGTCCACGCCACCGCACCGACCAGCGTGCCGTCGTCGTCGAACGCGCCCCGCCACGCGAGAGGGGCGGCGAGGAGCTCGTCGAGCGACTCGTGCAGGGGTGGAATGCGGTCGTCTCGGATGAGGGCCGCCTCCACGGCGTAGGCGGCGTGCTGCAAGTCCAGGAGGGTTTTGTCGGGTTCGAGATCATCCATCCGCATCCGCAGAGTATCCCAGCCCACGCCCTCCCCAGTCGAATGCCCGAGCGGCCCTCGAAGCCCCGTCCGGGAGCGGGCCGCGCGGCCTCATCGGGTGCGGGCCACCAGGAGGGCGATGTCGTCCTCGGCCGTGGCGTCGCCGACGATGTCCCCGATCACGGAGGAGCACAGGCGCTCCAGCGGCCGCGGCGCGCGGGCCAGGGCCGCGCCGAGCCGCTTCATGCCGGCGTCCAGGTCGGCCTCGCGGGTCTCGATCAGGCCGTCGGTGTACAGGGCGATCACGGTGCCGGGGGGCAGCTCGACGTCGAGGGACTGGAAGCAGCCCAGCCCCACCCCGATCGGGGTGCCGCTGGGCAGGCCGGCGAAGGTGACCTCGCCGTCGGGGTGCACGAGCGCGGGCGGCGGGTGCCCGGCCCCGGCCATGGTGCAGCACCGGGTGACCGGGTCGTAGACCGCGTACACGCAGGTGGCGCCCGTGGCGTCGAACTGCAGGCCGCCGACGTCGTCCTCCTCGCCCAGGCGGACCACCAGGTCGTCCAGCCCGGCGAGCAGCTCGTGCGGGGGCAGGCCGACGTACGCCAGCGTGCGCACGGCCGTACGCAGGCGGCCCATGGTGGCCGCGGCGCCGATGCCGTGCCCGATCACGTCGCCGACGACCAGCGCCACCCGGCCGTCGCGCAGCGAGATCGCGTCGAACCAGTCGCCGCCGACGCCCTCGTGCCTGTCGGAGGGCAGGTAGCGCGAGGCCACCTCGACGGCGCCGCCGCCGTTCGGCCGATGCGGCAGCAGGCTGCGCTGGAGCGCGAGGGCGGCGGTGCGTTCGCGGGTGTACCGGCGGGCGTTGTCCAGGCTCAGCGCGGCGCGGGCGACCAGCTCCTCGGCGAGCACCAGGTCGTCCCTGTTGAACGGCGTCGGGTTCTCGTTGCGGACGAACACCGTGACGCCCAGCAGCTCGCCGCGGGCCCTGATCGGGACGATGATCAGCGTGTGCATGCCGGTGCCGTGGATGATGCGGGCCCGGTCGGGGTCCAGGTCGAGCCAGGTGCCGGCCGAGGTGTCGAGCACCGGCTCGAAGTGCGACTCCCCTGAGGCCAGCACCGCGGTGAACGGCGAGGACGGCGGCACGAAGACCGCGTTCCCGATGGGCCAGAGCGACTCGGGGATCCCCTCGTGCACCGAGGCCACGCCCGCCCGGCGGAACACCGGGATGCTCTCCGGCGTGGCGGGCAGCCGCTGCAGCGGCTCGGTGCCGGGCAGCACCGCCTCGGCGAGATCGACCGAGACGTAGTCGGCCAGCACCGGGACGGCCAGGTCGGCCAGCTCCTGCGCGGTCTTCCTGACGTCGAGCGTGCTGCCGATCCGGGTGCTGGCCTCGCGGAGCAGGACCAGGCGGTCGCGGGCCCTGCTGTGGCTGATGTCGAGGGCCAGCGAGCACACGCCGAGCGGGCTGCCGTCAACGCCGTCCAGCCGGAAGAGCGAGACCGACAGCGTACGCTCCCCGCTCCCGTCGGCCGCGGCCCAGCGGGTCTCGCGGTCGATCACGGGCTCGTCGCCCGCGAGCACCTCGCGCACGGTCTCCACGGCCACCCGGGTGTCGACCCCCGCGACAGGCTCGGTCAGCAGGCTGCCGACCCGGTAGTGGGGGTAGACGCCTCTGAGGCTCCCGGCCTCGGCGTTGTGCCAGACGCAGCGCAGGTCGCGGTCCCAGATGGACATGGCGACGGGCAGGCGGTCGATGAGCGTCTCCAGCAGGGAGCCGGTGCCTCCGGCGAGGTCGGTGGCGGCGGGGAAGGCCGCCAGCAGCCAGGCGTCGCCCGCCCACGCCGTCTCCAGCCGGGTCCCCTCGGCGCGGACCAGCAGCCGCCGCCCGTCGCGGTGCAGCAGCTCGGCCGGGCCGGTCCAGTGCTCCCGGTCGCCGAGCCGCCCGGCCCAGAGCCGGTCCTGGCCGGGCAGGAGGAGCATCGCGCTGGGACGCCCGAGCACGTCGGCGGCGCGGTACCCGGACAGCTCCTCCGCGGCCGGGGTCCAGCCGATCACGACCCCCTCGGCGTTGATCACGATGACCGCCGGAATCGTCGCCCCCGCGCCGCCCGGCGTGGCGCCGGGTACGGTCGTGGTCATGCCCGTGCTCCGAACGGCTCCATCAGGTCAGGATAGCCACGCTGACCTGGGATGATTCTCCCTTGACCAACCCTTGCCAGGACATATGCCACCTTGCCGGTTTCCGGACAGGACCCGCCGTCACCCGAGCGCCTGGTCGAGGTTGAAGGCCGCGCTGATGAGGGCCAGGTGGGTGATGGCCTGCGGGAAGTTGCCGAGCTGCTCGCCGTTGTGCCCGATCTCCTCGGCGTACAGGCCCAGGTGGTTGGCGTAGGTCAGCATCTTCTCGAACGCCAGCCTGGCCTCGTCCACGCGCCCGGCGCGGGCCAGGGCCTCGACGTACCAGAAGGAGCAGATCGAGAACGTGCCCTCCGGCCCCTCCAGCCCGTCGGGACTGGCCTCGGGGTCGTAGCGGTACACCAGCGAGTCCGACACCAGCCCCTCGCCGAGCGCGTCGAGGGTGGACAGCCACTTCGGGTCCGTCGGCGAGACGAACTTGGCCAGCGGCATCATCAGGACCGAGGCGTCCAGCACGTCCTCGTCGAAGTGCTGCACGAACGCCCCCACGCGCTCCGACCAGCCGTGCCGCATGATGTCGCAGTAGATCCTGTCGCGGGTGCCCCGCCAGCGGGGGATGTCCGCGGGCAGCCCGCGCTGGCGGGCCATGCGCATGGCGCGCTCGATGGCCACCCAGCACATCAGCCGCGAGTAGACGAAGTTCTTGCGCCCGC
The DNA here is from genome assembly GCF_039536965.1 of Nonomuraea antimicrobica. Classification (NCBI taxonomy): domain Bacteria; kingdom Bacillati; phylum Actinomycetota; class Actinomycetes; order Streptosporangiales; family Streptosporangiaceae; genus Nonomuraea; species Nonomuraea antimicrobica. The sequence goes on from NZ_BAAAZP010000150.1 coordinate 15,616, forward strand.
CGCGGGTCTCCCAGATGCCCTCGTCGGGCTGGTCCCAGTTCTCGCACACCCAGTCGACCAGCGTGCACACCTCGTTCCAGCGGTCGCTGGAGATGGGGTCGCCCCACTTGTTGTAGAGGTAGACGGAGTCGATGAGCGCGCCGTAGATGTCGAGCTGGAGCTGGTCCGCGGCGGCGTTGCCGATGCGCACCGGGGCCGAGCCGCGGTGGCCCTCCAGGTGGGTCAGCTCGTGTTCGGGCAGGTCGGCGCGGCCGTCGATGCCGTACATGATCTGCAGGGGCGCGGTGTGGCCGTTGTGGCCGAGTCGTACGTGCTCCTCCAGGAAGCCCATGAACGCCTCGGCCTCCTCCGTGAAGCCCAGCCGGAGCAGGGCGTAGACGCAGAACGCCGCGTCGCGCACCCAGACGTAGCGGTAGTCCCAGTTGCGCACGCCCTTGAGCCGCTCCGGCAGGCTCGTGGTGGGGGCGGCCACGATGCCGCCGGTCGGGGCGTACGTGAGCAGCTTCAGCGTGAGTGCCGACCGGTGCACGACCTCCCGCCAGCGGCCCCGGTAGCGGGAGGCCGACAGCCACCGGCGCCAGTACCGCACGGTGTCGGCGAACTCCTGCTCCGCCTCCTCCATCGGGCAGCCGCGCGGCGCGACCCCGTCGCCGACCCGGTCGAGGGCGAACACCTCGTACTCGCCCTCCTTCAGCTCGAAGTCCCCCCAGGCGTCGCGGCCGTCCGTCTCCAGGGGCACGGTGGCCGTCAGGGCGAGCGACAGTGACGGCGACTCGAAGGCGAGGCTGGAGTCGACGCGGTGCACGGTGTGGGGCTGCCTGGCGTAGTCGAAGCGCGGGGCCACGCGGGCGTGGAACGGGAGCGCGCCGCGTACGCAGGAGACCCTGCGGATGACCCGGTGCCGGTCGACCTCGCGCGGGTCGCCGGAGATCGGCATGAAGTCCTGGATCTCGCCCACCCCGTCGTCGGAGAAGAAGCGGGTGATCAGCACGTTGGTGTCGGGGAAGTAGAACTGCTTGGTCGTGGCGTTGGTGTCGGCGCACAGCTCGAAGAAGCCGCCCCGGTCGGCGTCCAGGATGGAGGCGAAGACGCTGGGGGCGTCGAAGCGCGGGCAGCAGTACCAGTCGATCGTGCCGTTGGTGCCCACGAGCGCGACGGTCCGCAGATCGCCGATCAGCCCGTGCTCCCCGATCGGCAGGTATCGGGAGTCGCCGCCGTATGCCTGCATGTCCCCAATTTACGCAGGTCAGGGGACTTGTAGGCTCTTGCGGACGTCAAAGGGCCGCAGATCTTCGCCGATGCGCGGCCGGGGCCCTGTGACGCGCGCCGGGCGTCGCCCGTGCCTCCAGCGCCTGTCCGCCGCACAGGATGTCGCACAGGATTAGGAGGCGCTTCATTCGTCATTAGCGAACGAGGTCACCCGCGCGGCAACCAACCTGACATGCGCATCGTACGGCTGGCGAACTTCGTCACCCCTTCGTCCGGCGGCCTGCGGGTCGCCCTCGACGAGCTCGGCGCCGGTTACGCGGCGTCGGGCCACGAACCCGTACTGGTCGTGCCCGGCGAGCGGGCCCGCGAGGAGGAGACGCCGGCCGGGCGCCTCATCACCGTGCCGGGCCCCCTCGTACCCGGGCTCGGCGGCTACCGGGTCATCGCCGCCCGCCGCCCGCTGCGGCGGCTGCTGGAAGAGCTGCGTCCCGACCGGCTGGAGGTGTCTGACCGCAGCACCCTGCGCTGGACCGGCGCCTGGGCGCGCGCCGCGGGCGTGCCGTCGGTCATGGTCTCGCACGAGAGCCTGTCCGGCCTGCTCCGCCTCTACCACGCGCCCGCCCGGCTCGCGGACGCGCTCAACCGGGCCACCGCCGCCCACTTCGACACCGTGGTCTGCACGACCGGCTGGGCCGAGGCCGAGTTCCGCCGGCTCGGGGCGGCGAACGTGGTCCGGGTGCCGCTCGGCGTGGACCTCACCGCGTTCGGCCCCGGCCGGTACGACGCCGGGCTCCGCTCGCGGCTCACCCGCGGCGACGAGGCGCTGCTGGTGCACTGCGGCCGGCTGTACCCGGAGAAGCGGCCCGACCGCTCCGTGCTGGCGCTGGCCGAGCTGCACCGGGCGGGGGTGCCCGCCGTCCTGGTCGTCGCCGGTGACGGTCCGCTGAGACGCTCGATGGAACGGCGGGCGGAGGGACTGCCGGTGGTGTTCCTCGGCCACGTCCCGGACCGGGACCGGCTGGCCGCGCTGCTGGCGACCGCCGACGTGGCCATCGCGCCGGGGCCGGTGGAGACGTTCGGGCTGGCCGCGCTGGAGGCTCTGGCCAGCGGCACCCCGGTCGTGGTGAGCCGCGACAGCGCCCTGCCCGAGGTGGTCGGGGACGCGGGGGTGGCGGTGGCGGACGACCCCGCCGCGTACGCGGACGCGGTGCGCCGGCTCCTGGCCCCGTCGGATCCCCCGCGCCGGGCGGCGGCCCGCGCCCAGGCGGAACGGTACGGCTGGGGATCGGCGGTCGAGGGCTTCCTCGCCGCGCACGGCCTCACCCGCACCCCTGCGAGGCCCCGATGACGGGCACACCGAAGACCCGCCTGCCCGGCGAACACCGGCCCGGGACCCGCCGCCCCGGCGGAGGGGTGACGGGCCGTCCTGACGTGCGCAGCCCCGACCTGCCCGGGACCCGCGTGGATCTCCCCGCCGAGACGGGGGTGATCCGGGTGGCGGCGCTGGGTGACTCGGTGACCGTGGGGATGGGCGATCCCGTGCGCGGCCGGGGCTGGGCCGGGCTGCTGGCCGAGTCCCTGGCCCCCTCGGGGCGGGTCGAGCTGGGCAACTACGCGGTCTGCGGCGCCCGCGTGGCCGACGTCGTACGCGACCAGCTCCCCCGCGCCCTGGAGTTACGCCCGACGGTGGCCACCGTCCTCGTCGGCGTGAACGACACCCTGCGCGGCGACTTCGACCAGGACGTCTTCGCCGCCGACTACGCGCACCTGCTGGCCAGGCTGAGCGAGACGTCCGCCGTCGTCCTCACGTGCACGCTGCCCGACCCCGGCCTGATGCTGCGCCTGCCCGGGGCGCTGCACCGCCCGCTGGCCCGCCGCGCCCGCGCGATCAACGACGCCGTGGCCGGACCCGCCGCCCGCCACGGCACCGTCCACCTCGACCTCGCCTGTCAACCCGCCCTGTACGAGCGCCGCATGTGGGGCGTCGACCGGCTGCACCCCGGCGAACGCGGCCACCGCCACCTCGCCCGCCTGTTCGCCGCCGAGCTGGCGGCCCGCGGCCTGGCCGTACGCCTGCCGGACCCCGAGCCGGCCGAGCCGGAGCCGTCGGCGTGGGCGAGCGCGTTCTGGCTGGCCACGGCGGGCACGGCCTGGCTGGCCCGGCGCTGCCTGGACTTCCTGCCCGCCTTCGCCCGCCTCGTCGCCGACGAGTACCGCCGCGGACCGGACCCAGCCGGGGACCCAGCCGTGGACGCTGCCGTGGACCCAGCCGTGCACGCTGCCACGGCGTCGCGGACCGCCCCCGTTGACCTGGAACTCGCCGACGCGGACCTCGTTGACGTGGAATTCGCCTGCCCGGTACCTGCTGGTGAGCCACGAGTCGACCACGGCAGGGATGAACCAGGACATGAGGGTCGCCATCGTGGCCGAGTCGTTCCTGCCGCAGGTGAACGGGGTCACCAACTCGGTCTGCCACATCCTTGACCACCTGGCCGCCGGCGGGCACGAGGCGATCGTGCTCGCGCCCGCCGGCGCGCCGCCCGCCTACGCCGGTTTCCCCGTCCATCCGATCCCCGGTCTCGCCCTGCCGTTCTACCGCTCCGTCTCCGTCGGGCTGCTCGGCGGGCGGATCAGGGGTGTGCTGGCCGCGTTCAAGCCCGACATCGTGCATCTGGCCTCCCCCGCCGTCCTGGGCGCGGCGGGGGCGACGGCGGCTCACCGGCTGGGCGTTCCGGTGGTCGCGGTGTTCCAGACCGACCTGGCGGGGTTCGCCCGCCGGTACGGAATGGGCGTGGCCGGCCGGATCATCTGGTCGTGGCTGCGCCGCCTCCACCGCCGGGCCGCCCGCACCCTGGCGCCGTCCAGGGCGACGCTGCGGGAGCTGTCCGCCCGTGGCATCCCCCGGCTGGCGTTGTGGGGGCGCGGGGTCGACCTGGAGCGGTTCCACCCGAGCCGCCGCTGCGAACGGCTGCGCCACCGGCTCGCCCCGGGCGGAGAGGTGGTCGTGGGGTACGCGGGGCGGCTGGCGGCCGAGAAGCAGGTGCACCGGCTGGCGGCGGTCGCGGGGCTGCCCGGGGTCCGGCTGGCCGTCGTCGGGGCGGGGCCGTCGGAGAAAGGGCTGCGCCGGTTGCTGCCTGAGGCGGAGTTCCTGGGCCTGCGTACCGGGGTGGACCTGGCGCGGGCGGTGGCGTCGTTCGACGTGTTCGTGCACACGGGCAGCGACGAGACGTTCTGCCAGGCCGTGCAGGAGGCGCTCGCCTCGGGCGTCCCCGTGGTCGCTCCGGCCGCGGGCGGGCCGCTCGACCTGGTGCGGCCGGAGGTGAACGGGCTCCTGTACGCGCCGGACGACACCTCGTCGCTGCGCGCCGCCGTGGCCCGGCTCGCCGGGGACGCCGCTCTGCGCGCCCGCATGTCCCGGCACGCCAGGGCGTCGGTCGAGGGACGCGCCTGGCCGGTGCTGTGCGAGGAACTGCTCGCCCACTACCGCGACATCCTGGCGATCCCCGCCCCACCACCCGCCCCACCCGCGCCCGAGAGGAGACCGGATCTGGCGGGAGGCGTTTGACGATCTCCCGCGGGGAAAGCTGCAAGAGGGCCCGCGGACACCTCCCGAGCCCTCGACGGGCGAGACGATCATGGTTTTCGACTTCGAACTGCGTTGTGCCATCACGGCCGAACTCGGCCTCATCCGAGACCTGGTGCGCCTGCACGGCCGCCACAGCGGGCTGCCCGGCCACCGGCTGGAGGAGCTGGTGCTGGCGGTGAACGAGGCCGTCACCAACGTGCTCGACCACGGCGGCGGGGCGGGCACCGTCACCGCGCGCAACACCGGCGGCCGGATCGTGGTGGAGGTGCTCGACGTCGCCGACCGGCTGACCCACGACCACCTGGCCGCGGCCGTGGTCGACCCGGCCGGGGCGCGGGGTTACGGCCTGTGGCTGATCCAGCACCTGTGCGACGGCGTCGAGCTCGAACGGACGGACTCGGGCTCGCTGCTGCGCCTGCACGTCCAGATGGCCCCCACCGCCTCCGGCCACGCGTCCCACCCCGACCAGCGGACGAACCGCCGGATGCAACGGGCCTGACCCGCGCACCCCCTCCTCCGCACCAGCTCCCGGGCACCCCCTCATGCGCGGGCCCTCCCGCGCACGCCCTCATGCGCGCCTCCTACCGCGCACGCCCTCCTGCGCGGGCGTGATCGCGAGGATAGTTTCGAAGCATGAGCGAACCAGGCACAGGCCCCGGCCCCATCACCCCTGACGGATCCCCTGTCGATTTCTACACCCTGCTCGGCCCCGGCGCGGACCCCGAGATCGTCGCCCAGGTCACCCCGCCCGGCGGGTCGGTCCTGGAGCTGGGCGCGGGCGTCGGACGGGTGACGCACCCGCTCGTCGACCGCGGCTTCCAGGTCGTGGCCGTGGACGAGTCACCCGAGATGCTCGCCCACATCCGCGGCGCCCGCACGGTGCACGCCCGCGTCCAGGAGCTACGGCTGGGCGAACGCTTCGACACGGTGGTGCTGGCCTCCCAGCTCGTCAACACCGCCCACGACCAGACGCGGCGCGAGCTGGTGGCCGCCTGCGCCCGGCACGTACGGCCCGGCGGCACCGTACTGATCCAGTGGATGCCCGCCGAGGCGCACGACCGGTGGCACGTGGGCATGGGACGCCAGGACGGCGACCTCACGATCACGATGGCTGCCGTGGAGGAGGTGTCCCCCGGCCTCTTCGAGGCGACCATGCGCTACACGCACGGCGAGGACCGGGTCTGGACGCAGTCGTTCACCTCCAGGCGGCTCACCGACGGCGAACTCGCCGCCGAGCTGGCCACCGAGGGCCTCCGGCTCGACCGCTTCCTCACGGAGGACCGCACCTGGCTGGCCGCCACCCCATCCTGACCACCCGCCTTTACGATGTAGATCTCATAATGGCGTCGATCTCCACGCATTTACTGGAAAATACTGGGACTGTTGGTACGCTCGCGCCATGAGTGACCGGCTGGACGATCTCGAGCGGCGGATCGACGAGCTGCGGGCCGGGGTACGCAAGGCGATGCGGGTCAGGGACGGCGCCACCGCCCGCGTCCTGCGCGCCGAGCTGCGCAGCGCCGAACGCGCCTGGGACGCCCTCGTGAGCGGCGAGCGGCAGCCCGGACCGGCGGCGGACCAGCCGCGCCTGGTCACCGTGCGCGAGCAGGTGCACCAAGGGCTGCGGCTGCTCGGGGCGACCGCCCAGCCCCGGCTGGTCGTGGCCGTCGGCGACGCGTTCTTCGGCGGCACCGTCCGCAGCGGCCAGCTCACCAGCCTGCGCAGGGACGAGGAGCGCTCGTTCCGGTCCTCGCCGTTCGGGCGGCCGTACTATCTGTGCGCCGCCCTGACCGACCGCCTGTCCCCCGCCCGCGGCCTGCTCACGCTCAGCACCTGGCCGCTGGAGCGGCGGGTGGTGGGCCCGCTCAGCCCTCGGGTCGACTTCCTGACCTGCGCCATCGCGGTGGCCGAGCACTGCGGGGAGCACTTCCCGGAGGAGCCGCAGGAGGATGAGGCGGACGACGGGCGGGCGACCCGCTTACTGGTCAGGATGGCCAGGAACATCCCGGGCGCCACAGACGGCGCGCTCGGCCCACCGGACCCCGTGCGGGTGGTCGAAGCGGCCCGCGCCGAGCTGCGCGTGCACGCCGATCGCGACACGCGGGATCGCGCCGAGCTGGCAGAACGCGCCGCCGCCCAGCTCGGTGAGGTCTCCCGGCTGTTCGGCGCCGCTACGCTGAGCACGATCAAGAAGGAGAACGCGAAGTGAGCGGCTTGAAGCGCGAGGGCGATCACGTGCACCGGCTGGAGGCGTTGCGGGGCGCCACCCCGCAGCAGCCGCACGACGCCCGCGCCATCGCGGCCCTGGCCGCGAACCCGGGCTGCACCCGCCGCGCCCTCATGGACGGCGCCGGCATCGACAAGGACGCCGCCGCCCGGCATCTGGGCTTCCCCGCGCCGTTCGGGCAGTCGCCGTTCGCGATCACGCGCGGCAACGTGTTCGAGGCGCTGGTCAAGGCCGACGGGTGCGCGGAGCTGCTGCGCATGCTGCGCGAGCTGCTCGGCCTGCCCGTCGCCGAGGTGTCCTACCACGACGTGGAGAACGTCGGCGCCCATCTGCGCCACGCGCACACCCGGGCGTTGATCGACCGGGCGGCCTCCGAGGGCCGCGACGCGGGCACCCTGTACGACCACCCGCTGCTCAGCATGGAGATCGCCGGGCACACCGCCTACCTGGAGCCCGACGTGGTGGCCTTCCAGCTCGGCGGGCGCTTCCACATCGTGGAGATCAAGTCGTTCGCGGTGATCGACGGCCAGGCCGACCCGTCGGCGGTGGCGGCGGCCGCCCGGCAGGCGGCGGTGTACGTGCTGGCCCTGCGCACGCTGCTGGAGGAGCTGGGCCACGACCCGGCGAAGGTCTCCCATGACGTGGTGCTGGTCTGCCCGGAGAACTTCGCCAACCGGCCGGTCGCCACCCTGGTGGACGTACGCAGGCAGCTCGCCGTCCTGCGCCGTCAGCTCACCCGGATGACCACGCTCGACCGGCTGCTCGAAGGGCTGCCCGACGACCTGAGCTTCGACCTGCGCCCCGACGACGACGGCCGGCCCACCAGGCCGGTGGCCGAGCTGGCCGACGCGCTGCACAGGACGACGGCCCGCTACGCGCCCGACTGCCTGTCCGCGTGCGACCTGTGCTTCTTCTGCCGCGACGAGGCCCGCCAGGAGGGCGCCTCCGACCTGCTCGGCCGGCAGGTGCGCGACGAGCTGGGCGGCGTCGCCTCGGTGGCCGAGGCGCTGGGCCTGGCCGACGGCACCCGCGACCCGGCCGAGGGCCAGGAGGAGATCGCCCGGCTGCTCCGCAACGCCGAACGCCTGCGCAGGGAGTGCCTGACGTGACCCCGCCGCCCACCGCCCGCCCGCCGCGGAGACGCCCGACATGAGCCTGCTGACCTCGCTCGCCCGGTTGCGCGCCCTCGACGAGGGGATCGCGCAGCCCGTCGCGACCGTCAGGCACTGCCACCTGTCCGACCGGCCCATGGTGTTCATCCCGCTGAAGCTGTCGGGCGAGTCCGCCGCGCCGCTGGCCGCGATGCTCGGCACCGACCGCGACCGGCCCCGGCTGCTCGTGGTGACCCAGCCGCGCAACCGCGACCTGCGCTTCGCCTGGGCCGCCGAGCTGGCCGGGGTGCTGCTGCCGTACGTCGAGTCGTTCCTCAACGACACCGAGACGGTGGAGCGCAGGAACGCCGACCCGTACGAGCGGGCACTCGACGCGCCGCAGATCGTGGTGCCGAACCTGACGGGCGTGGCCTTCACCCGGCTGCTGGGCCGCTCGACCCGGTTCCGGCGGTCCGACGGGCCCTACCCGGTGCCGGAGGCGGTGCCGCTGCTGGGGCGGTGGCTGACGTACCTCGGGGAGCGGGCGGCGTACCCGGGCTCGTCGCTCGTGCTGGCGGCGACCGAGGAGCTGGGCCGTCACTGGGCGAGCGGGCAGAGCTCGCTGGAGGACGCGAACCTGGCCGCGCTGCTCGGCTGGATCACCACCGGGCCCGGCGACGAGGCCGAGGACCCGCTGATCTGGCCGCCCGCCGGGCCCGCGACCGATCCCGGCTTCGACGCCGAGGTGCTCGCCCCGGCGATCGAGAGCGGGTCGGCCGAGCGCATCACGGAGGCGCTGCGTACGCAGGTGGAGCCGACCTGGCGGCTCATGTGGCAGGCGGTCGACCTGCTGGCCGCGCTGCCGGCGGGCCCGAGCGTGACGCAGCGCTGGGAGCAGGACCGCGGCTCGTTCAGCGGGATGGCGGTGCACCTCGCCGAGGGCGCCCCGCCGCAGCCGCGCCGCGACGGCGCGGTGACCGCCGCCGCCAAACTGGCCCGCATGGAACGCGCGCAGGCCGCCTACGACGTGCAGCGCGCCTATGACGACCCGCTGGTGATGGCCGAGTACCGCCTGACCGGCGAGGCGTTCGCGGGCGAGGTGGCCGAGACGGTGCCCGACCACACCGAGGGCGAGGGCCGCTCGCGCAAGCTGCGCCCGCTGGTGGTGATCAAGACCGACGACCCCGTACGCCTGCCGCCCGGCACGTCGCTCGGCACGCCGCAGCGCCGCGGCCAGGGCGCCGAGCTGGTGGAGGCGGGCGAGGGCCTGGTCACCGTCAAGATCACCAAGGGCATGGGCCGGGGCAAGGTCGCCGCGCCCGGCGCCGTGCCGGAGGTCGGCGAGCGGGTCTGCTACACGTCGCTGACCGACGACTTCCAGGGCTCGCCCGCGCTGCCCGAGGCCGAGGCCACGCCGTGGACGCACGGCGGCCCGCCGCACGACTACGTGCCCGACGACGAGGACGCCCAGGAGGAGTGGTCGTGACCGCCAGCCCGGAGCAGGCCGTTGGGCCGGAAGAGGTCATCAGGAGGGTGCTCGCCGACCTGCCCCGGCACCGGGGCGTGGTGGTCGACTCCCCGCCGGGAGCCGGAAAATCCACCCTCGTCGTACGGGCCGCCGCCCACCTCGCCGCCACCGGCGAGCCGCTGATGATCGTGGCCCAGACCAACGAGCAGGTCGACGACCTGGTGGCCAGGATCTGCGACAAGCACCCGCACCTGACCGTGGGCCGCCTGTCGGCGAGCGGGTACATCCCGCCGCTGCGCATGCTGGAGCTGCCCGGCGCGCGGGTCGGCACCCGGATCCAGGACCTGGGCGACCCGGACATCGTCATCGCCACGGCGGACAAGTGGGCGTGGATCGGCGACCGGGTGTGGCCGTGGGCGATCGTGGACGAGGCGTACCAGATGCGCTCGGACAAGCTGCTGCGCATCGCGGGGCTGTTCGAGCGGGCGCTGTTCGTGGGTGATCCCGGGCAGCTCGACCCGTTCTCGATCGTGGACGGCGACCGCTGGTCGGGGCTGTCGTGGGACCCGTTGCAGAGCGCGGTGTCGGTGCTGCTGCGGCACAATCCCGACCTGCCCGTGCACCGGCTGCCGGTGTCGTGGCGGCTGCCGGCCTCGGCGGCGCCGGTGGTGTCGCGGGCGTTCTACCCGTTCACCGGTTTCCGTTCGGGCACCGAGCACGGCGACCGGTGGCTCGAGCTGTCGACGGGCGGCATGGGCACCGTGCACGACCGGGCGCTGGAGGAGGCGGCCAGGTCGGGGTGGGCGCTGCTGGAGCTGCCGAACCGGCACACGGTGCGTACCGACGGGGAGGCCGTGCAGGCGGTGGCGCTGCTGGCGGAACGGCTGTTGCAGCGCGGCGCGCTGGCCGGGTCGGAGCAGGGCGAACGGCCGGTGACGGCCGACCGCATCGCGGTCGGGGCCGCGCACCGCGACCAGGTGGCCGCCATCCGGGCCGCGGGCCTGCCACCGGAGATCACCGTGGACACCGCGAACCGGCTCCAGGGCCGCGAGTACGACGTCACGATCGTGCTGCACCCCCTGTCGGGCCGCCGCGACGCCACCGCCTTCCACCTGGAGTCGGGACGGCTGTGCGTGCTGGCCTCGCGGCACCGGCACGCGTGCGTGGTGGTGGCCAGAGCGGGCATCGCCGAGCTGCTGGACGCCCACCCGTCGGCCGAGCCGGTGCAGCTCGGGGTGCCGGTGAAGTTCCCGGACGGGTGGGAGGCCAACCAGTCGGTGCTGGAGCACCTGGCCCGGCACCGGGTGTAGGGGCCCGTACGGGTGGCTCAGAGGCGGCGACGCCAGACGTCGATGGCCATGACCGGGCGCATGCCCGCCGACTCGTACAGGCCGAGGGCCGGGGTGGTGTTGTTGGAGTCGACGTGCAGGATCGTGCCCCTGCGCCCGCGGGCGGCGTCCGCGGCGAACGCGTGCCGCAGCAGGAACCGGCCGAGCCCTCGCCCCCGGAGCTCGGGCAGCACCGCGAGCGTGGCCACGTAGCCGCAGTTCTCGTCGGGCACGAACTGGTTGCTGCCGATCAGCACCGCGGCCGGGCGGCCGTCGAGCCGGGCGAGCGTGAGCTGGCTCCAGTCGGTCACGGACATCGCCTGGCGGCGCTCGTACCACTGGTCGTAGGTGACGCGGACGAAGCCGAAGTGCTCGGCGAAGCCCTCCTGGTGCACCTGGTGGGCCGCGCGCCGCACCTCCTCGCTCTCCCCCGTGTACAGGACGACGCCGGGCGGCGCGGGCGGCGGCTCGACGGGGCCGTCGTGGTCGATGCGCATGCGGTGGAAGCTGGTGCCCGGCTCGAATCCCAGCTCCTTCACCCCGGCCTGTTTGTCCTGGTCGACGCGGTAGACGCCGATGTGCAGGGTGACGGCGTCGTAGCCGTGCTCGGCGCGGATCTCGGCGGCGCGGCCGAGCGCGGCCCGCCACAGCTCGTCCGCCAGGCCGCCGGTCACTCCGGGGCGGACGATCACCTCCACGTCGATCAGGTCGCTGGGGCCGTTGCGGAAGACCCAGGCCCAGCCGTCGAGCCGTCCGTCGGGGCCGTGGGCCAGCCAGCCGTCCCTGCCGAGATCGAAGCCCGGCTCGACCAGGTCGTCGGCGATGTCGTCGAACGTCGAGTCCGGGGCTCCGATGACGGAGGTGTCGTACGCGGCGACGAGTTCGTGGATGGAGGCGGCGTCTTCCACGCGAGGCCGGCTGATGGTGTGCATGGGGAGGATTGTCCACAAACATCCCCCTTGACGCCTCTCATTTTCTCCTGGTCAGCCTGCTACCGGCCAGTGCCGATCCGGTCGGCGATGCGTCTGGCCGCGGGGCGGCGAACGTTAGAATGAGCGTGAGGCGTACTTACCTGCCGTCAAGTCGAAAAGGTGCGAAGTGCGGGAAGACACGCGAACCCGGATCCAGGAGATCGCGCTGAGGCTCTTCACCGAGCAGGGCTACGAGGCGACCTCCCTGCGGGAGATCGCCGAGGAGCTCGGGGTGACGAAGGCGGCACTCTATTACCACTTCAAGACCAAGGACGACATCGTGGCCAGCCTGGTCGAGACGCGCCTGGCCGAGCTGGAGGAGCTGCTCGACTGGCTCAGGAGCCGCCCCAGGACCCCGGAGACGCGGCGCGAGCTGATCGAACGCTACGCCGCGGGCCTCCGCGCCACCCGGCATCTCGGGATCGCCGGTTTCCTGGAGCGCAACCAGACCGCGCTGCGCGGCCACCCGACGCTGACCAAGATGCGCGAGCGGATGATGGAGCTCACGGCCGAGATGAGCCCGGCCGACGCCACGCCCACCGAGCGCGTCAGTCACGCATTGGCCCTGTTCGCCCTGCACACCGGCAAATGGCTGGTCAAGGAGGGCGAACTCACCGACGAGGAGATCCATCAGGCGACTCTGAAGGTGGCCCGGCGCCTGCTGGAGCCGTAGCGGGGCGCGATTTCCGGCGAGAGCCCGCCGATACCGGCGATTGGGGCCGCGGATTCGGGGCAGGAACCACGCACCCATCCGGAGAGGGAGGAGACAGAGCAGAAAGGAGGCGCAGTGGAGGCTACGATGGCGCTCCGACTGCCCAGGGACGCGGCGAGCGTCCCGCTGATCAGGCAGATGCTGGACGGCACGCTGCGGTCGCTCGGCGTCGACCCCCAGGTCCGCGACGACATAGAGCTGATGCTCACCGAGGCGTGCGCCAACGTGATCAAGCACGCCGAGCCCAGCGACAACTACACGGTCAGCGCGTCCGTCCACGATCACCTGTGCGTCATCAAGGTCGTCGACGCCGGGAACGGCTTCGACGCGCGCAAGGTGCTCGACCCCGAGCCGGAGGCCGATCACGGGCGCGGGATACAGATCATGCGGGCGCTGGCCGACGACATCCGCTTCACCAACAGGCGCGAACACGGAGCGGTGGTCTGCCTGGAAAAACACCTCCGGTACACGCCGGGGGCCGCCGGGCAGTACCTCATGGCCACCTGAGGCGTCAGGTTCTCGTGTGACTCTCCACCGGCCGTCGGCGCGGGCGGGCGCGGTGGGGGTCGCCGCCCCGGCCGCGTTCCCCGGGACGGGCGCCGCCGAGCACGAAGTGGCGGCGTACCCGGGGCACGCTGCCGCTCAGCTCCGCCCGCCGCCGCTCGGGCACCGCCTCCCCGCTCAGCTTCAGCTCCAGCCCCTGCCGCCCCTCCTCCGGGCGCTCTCCAGAAGACATCCCCCGCGACGTCCCCTGCGACGGCCGCTGTGACGGCCGCTGTGACGCCCCTTGAGACGCCTTTGGAACAACCGGCCGCTGGGTCGCCGAGTGGGCTGTCGAGCGGGCCTGCCCGGCCAGTCGTCTCCACAGGGTCCGCCAGCGCGTCAGAGAGGCGGCCAGCCCCAGCAGCGCGAGCAAAGCGACGACCGCGACCAGCAACACGGCCAGGACCACGAGGACGAGGACGACCATCAGGGTCCCGATGGCGCCGAGCAGTGTCATCATTCGGCGGAGAATGCCCGCCCACCAGCAATTTATGCCAACAAATGGGGATAGATCGAGCTTACTATGACCCGCCGTTGAGCTGGTCGAGCCGTCCCGGCAGCATGTCGAGCCTGCGCAGGATCACGCCCTCGCGCAGCGCCCACGGGCACACGTCGAGCCTGCTCACCTCGAACAGGTCCATGGCCGCGTCGGCGACCAGCGCCCCGGCCGCGAGCTGCGCCGCACGCCCCTCGGACACGCCGGAGAGCTCGGCCCGCTCGGCGGCGTCCATCGTGGTGAGCTTGACCGCCCAGTCGGCCATGTCCTGGCGCGACAGCGACCGCGCGACGTAGGGGCCCTCGCTGGACGGCGCCGCCCCGGCGATCCTGGCCAACTGCTTGAAGGTCTTGGAGGTGGCCACCGCCCGGTTGACCTGGCCGTATCTGGCGACGTCGCCGACCGTGCGGGCGATCTCGGCGCGTACGTGCCTGCGCAGCCTGCGTACCTCGTCGGGCGAGGGCGGGTCGCCGGTGAACCAGTCGCGCGTCAGCCGCCCCGCGCCCAGCGGCAGCGACACGGCCGCATCGGGCTCCTCGTCGAACCCAGCGGCGATCTCCAGCGAGCCGCCGCCGATGTCGAAGGCCAGCAGCCGCCCCGACGACCAGCCGAACCACCGCCGCACGGCCAGGAACGTCAGCCTGGCCTCGTCACGCCCGGACAGAACCGCGATGTGCACGCCGCAGCGCGCGTCGATCTCCCTGAGCACCTGCTCGCCGTTGGCCGCCTCGCGCACGGCCGAGGTGGCGAAGGCGAGCAACTCCTCCACCCCCTTGTCCTCGGCGAGGCGCACGGCCTCCTCGACGAAGCTGCCGAGCCGCTCGACACCCTGCTTGCCGAGCTTCTTGTCCTTGTCGAGGTGCTCGGTGAGGCGCAGGTCGACCTTGTGGGAGTAGGCAGGCATGGGCCGGGCGCCGCGATGGGCGTCGACGACCAGTAAATGGACAGTGTTCGAACCGATGTCCAGCACGCCGAGTCGCATGGGGAAACGCTACCGGTCAGCGGGTATCACGGCGAAACCGAGCCGCACGTGGTGGGGCGAGGCAGGCATGGAATCCTCCAACGTGACAGAAGAAATGACTGAGCGTTCACACAGGAGGGGCCTGACAGGGACGCCGGGGCGGACCACCCGGTGTGCGGCCGTGGCCCGGGACGACCGCGTGATCGTGGGCATGTTCCAGGCACTACCCTTCCTTGGTGTCATGACACGTTGGGGGGATCTTTGAGCGCTTGCTGTGGCCCGAGCAGAGATGCCGCCGCCGGGCCGATCACCGGGCCGACCACCACACCGATCGCTGCACCGATCACTGGGCCGATCACTGCACCGATCACTGGGGCCGTTCCCGGGCGGCGGGCGGTGGTGCCGCGCGGGATGGTGCGCATCCCCGGCGGGACGTTCCTCATGGGCGGCGACGACCCCGACGGGCACCAGGAGGACGGCGAGGGGCCCGTGCGGGAGGTGCGGCTCGACCCGTTCATGATCGATCCGGCGTGCGTGACGAACGCGCAGTTCGCCACGTTCGTCAAGGAGACCGGCTACGTGACCGAGGCCGAGCGGATCGGCTGGTCGTTCGTGTTCCACCAGTTCGCCACCGGCGGGGTGATGGACGCCGGCGTGCCGGGGGCGTCCTGGTGGGCGGGCGTCGAGGGGGCCACGTGGCGCTCGCCCGAGGGCCCCGGCTCCACGATCGGCGACCGGCAGAACCACCCCGTCGTCCACGTCTCCTGGAACGACGCCACCGCGTACGCCGCCTGGGCGGGCAAGCGCCTGCCCACGGAGGCGGAGTGGGAGATGGCGGCCAGGGGCGGCCTGGAGCGCAAGCGCTACCCCTGGGGCGACGACCTGGCCCCCAAGGGCCGCCGGAGGTGCAACATCTGGGAGGGCCACTTCCCGACCGCGCCGAGCAAGGGGACGATGCCGGTCAAGTCGTTCCAGCCCAACGACTACGGCCTCTACAACGTCGCAGGCAACGTGTGGGAGTGGACCGCCGACTGGTGGGGCACGCGGTGGGAGCCGTACGCCGACAACCCCACGGGCCCGGCGCAGGGCACGGCGAAGGTGATCAGGGGCGGCTCGTACATGTGCCACGACTCCTACTGCAACCGCTACCGCGTGGCGGCGCGCACCTCGAACACGCCCGACTCCGCCACCGGGCACACGGGCTTCCGCTGTGCGGCCCTACGCTGATCGCATGTCACGAACCCTGCGACTGTTGATCACCGGCGGCGGCACCGGTGGTCACACCTATCCGGCCCTGACGACCCTGACGGCCGTCCGGCGACGGCAGGTGCCGCACGACGTGCTCTGGGTGGGCACCGCCAACGGCCTGGAGGCGCGGATCACCGCCGAGCACGGCATCCCCTTCAAGGCCATCACCACCGGCAAGCTACGCCGCCGCCCCAACCTCAAAGAGCTGGGCACCAACATCGCCGACGTGTTCCGCATCCCCGTCGGAGTCCTCCAAGCGGTCGGGCACGCCGCCCGCTACCTGCCCGACGTGGTGCTGTCCACAGGAGGCTACGTCGCGGTGCCCATCGGCGTGGCCGCCAAACTCATCCGCCGCCCCCTGGTCATGCACGAACAGACCACCGTCGTAGGCCTGGCCAACCGCATCCTGGCCCGCCTGGCCACCCGCATCGCCCTCTCCCACGAGTCCTCCCTGCAATACCTGCCCGCCTCCGCCCGGCCCAAGGCCGTCGTCACCGGCAACCCCATCCGCCCCGAACTGCTGCAAGGCAACCGCGCAGCCGCCTACGACCTGTTCGGACTCACCTTCGAAGTACCCCTCATCTAC
>NZ_BAAAZP010000151.1:0-15004 GCF_039536965.1 Nonomuraea antimicrobica
CTGGGCGGCGCCGCGCCCGAGCCGGTGGAGGTCGACACGACGCTGCGCGGCCGTACGGAGAAGATGACGCGCCTGCGTCAGACCATCGCCAAGCGCATGGTCGAGTCGCTGCAGACGGCGGCGCAGCTCACGTCGGTCGTCGAGGTCGACGTGACGAAGATCGCGCGGCTGCGGGCGAAGGCGAAGGACGACTTCCTGCGCCGCGAGGGCGTGAAGCTGACCTTCACCCCGTTCTTCGCGATGGCCACGGTCGAGGCGCTCAAGCAGCACCCGAAGCTCAACGCCACGATCAACAACGAGACCAACGAGGTCACCTACTTCGACGTCGAGAACCTCGGCATCGCGGTCGACACCGAGCGCGGCCTGCTCGCGGCGGTCGTCAAGAACGCCGGTGACCTCAACCTGGCCGGCATCGCCCGTAAGATCACCGACCTCGCCGAGCGCACCCGCAACAACCAGGTGACGCCCGACGAGATCACCGGCGGCACGTTCACGCTGACCAACACCGGCAGCAGGGGCGCGCTGTTCGACACGCCGATCCTCAACCAGCCGCAGGTCGGCATGCTCGGCACCGGCGCCGTCGTGAAGCGGCCCGTGGTGATCGACACGCCGGAGGGCGAGGTCATCGCGGTCCGCTCGATGGTCTACCTGGCGCTGACCTACGACCACCGGCTGGTCGACGGCGCCGACGCGGCCCGCTTCCTGACGACGATCAAGCGTCGTCTCGAGGAGGGCCGTTTCGAGGCGCAGCTCGGCCTCGGGTAGTCCCCGCGTCGTTCTCGCGTTCGGGCGGCTGATCGGCCGGGCGGCTCCCTGGGGCCGCCCGGCCCTTCGTTTCCCTGGCTCCGGCGGGGGCGCCGGTCCCCGGCGGGAGCGCGTACGGGGCGTAGGGTGAAGGCATGGCGATCATCGTGACGGGTGCGTCGGGGTTGGTCGGTACGGCGCTGGTCGAGGCGCTGCGGGCCGGCGGGCGGGAGGTCGTCAAGTTCGTACGCCGCCCGCCCCGCGCCGCCGACGAGGCGTTCTGGCAGCCGTCCGAGCAGGTCGTCGACCTGGCCGCGCTGGAGGGCGCCGAGGCCGTGGTGCACCTGGCCGGGGCCTCCATCGGCGGCAGGCGCTGGACACCGGCCTACAAGCGCGAGCTGGTCGAGAGCCGGGTCCAGGGCACGCGCGTGCTGGTCGGCGCGCTGAAAGAGCTGGCCGAGCCGCCCGAGGTGCTGCTGTCGGCGTCCGGGATGGACTTCTACGGCGACACCGGCGACAAGGTGATCGACGAGGAGCAGGGCAAGGGCACCGGGTTCCTGTCTGACCTGTGCGAGCAGTGGGAGCGCGAGGCCCGCGGGGCCGCGGACGCGGGGATCAGGACGGTGCTGACGCGTTCGTCGCTGGTGCTGAGCGGGCGCGGCGGGGCGCTGGGCCGGATACTGCCGATCTTCAGGATGGGGCTGGGCGCGCCGCTGGGGACGGGCCGGCAATACTGGTCGTGGATCACTCTCGACGACTGGGTGTCCGCCGCGCTGCACGTGCTGGCGGACCGGGAGATCGAGGGGCCGGTCAACTTCACCTCGCCCGCGCCCGTCACCAACGCCGAGTTCACCCGCGCACTGGGCAAGGCGCTGCGCCGGGGCACGATGCCGATCCCCGTGCCGGCGTTCGCGCTGGCCGCCGGGCTGGGCGAGTTCGCCCGTGAGGGGCTGCTGTCCAGTCACCGGCTGCGGCCCGCCAAGCTGACGGCCGCGGGTCACGGCTTCGCCCATACCAGTCTCGACGAGGCGCTACGCGCCGTACTCTAGTGGCCGTTCGTCGTTCAGCAGGTTGGAGAAGCTTGACATGATCCGGTCAGGACAGTCGCACATCCTCGCCATCGGGGGCGGGTCCTTCCGCCCGAGCAGGCGCCACAACCAGATCGAGGCGAGCGCGCTGCTGCGTTACGGCCTCGACCTGACCGGGCAGGACCGCCCGAAGCTGGGCCTGGTCGCCACGGCGATGGGCGACTCGTCCGACTGGGTGCTGAAGATGTACGGCGCCTTCGCGGGCTGGGACGTCGAGGTGAGCCACCTGACCGTCTTCCCGATGCCCAACGTGGCCGACCCGCGCGGCTGGCTGCTGGAGCAGGACATGATCTACGTCAGCGGCGGCAGCGTGGCCAACCTGATGGCGCTGTGGCGGCTGCACGGGCTCGACGAGGCGTTCGAGGAGGCGTGGCAGGCCGGGATCGTGCTGTCGGGGCAGAGCGCGGGCGCGCTGTGCTGGCACGTCGGCGGCAACACCGACTCCTTCGGCCCCGACCTACGGGTGTGGGCCGAGGGCATGGCGCTGCTGCCCTACTCGTGCGGCGTGCACTACAACTCCGAGCCGCAGCGGCGGCGGCTGCTGCACGAGTCGGTGGCCTCCGGTGAGCTGCCCGGCGGATACGCCGCCGACGAGGGCGTGGGGCTGCACTACGTGGGCACGGAGTTCATCCAGGCGGTGAGCGTCGAGCCGGGCGCGTACGCGTACCGGGTGGAGAACGACGGCCAGGACGAAGGTGCGGGGAGGGTAAAGGAGTTCAGGATCGAGCCACGGCTGCTGACCCCCTGATTACCCTTCAAGGGTGAGGGAACGGCACAATAGGCTCATGCGCCCCATCCACGGGGACGATCCCCACGCACTCGCCATCGTCCGACTCGGCGTCGACGTTCCCTACGAGCAGGCCTGGTCGCTGCAGCGCTGGGTGCACGGCAAGCGGGCCGCCCGAGAGCTTCCCGACACCGTCCTCATCCTGGAGCACGCGCCCGTCTACACCGCGGGCAAGCGCACGGCCGCGCACGAGCGACCCTCCGACGGCACCCCGGTCGTCGACGTCGACCGGGGCGGGCGCCTGACGTGGCACGGTCCCGGGCAGCTCGTCGCCTATCCCATCGTGGCCGTCACCGACGTGGTGGCCTACGCCTGCCGCCTGGAGGAGACGATGATCCAGGTGTGCGCCGACTTCGGCGTCACCGCGCGGCGGGTGAACGGCCGGGCGGGGGTGTGGGCGTCCGGCGATCCGGCCCTGGGCCTGCCCGACCGCCAGCTCGGCGCGGTCGGCCTGCGGTTCTCGCGCGGGGTGACCATGCACGGGTTCGCCCTCAACTGCGCCAACGATCCCCGCTGGTTCAACCGCATCGCGCCGTGCGGCCTCCCCGACGTGGGGGTCTCCTCGCTGTCGGCCGAGACGGGCCGGCGCATCGTGGTCGAGGAGGTCATGCCGATCGCGGAGAAGCGGCTGGCGGAGGCGCTCGGCAAGGAGGCGTTCGAGCTCCACGAGGAGGACCTTCTCCGGCGGTGATCCGGCGCGGTGATCCAACGCGGCGATCCAGCCCGGCGATCTGGCGCGG
Source organism: Nonomuraea antimicrobica (assembly GCF_039536965.1). Taxonomy (NCBI): domain Bacteria; kingdom Bacillati; phylum Actinomycetota; class Actinomycetes; order Streptosporangiales; family Streptosporangiaceae; genus Nonomuraea; species Nonomuraea antimicrobica. The sequence goes on from NZ_BAAAZP010000151.1 coordinate 3,360, forward strand.
TGATCCGGCGCAGTAATCGAATCTGCATCCAATTACTGCGGAAACGTAGGCGAACCGGGCTTACGATCGCGCGTATGGCCCGCGTTCTCGCTCTCCTGCTCGCGCTCGTGGTGCACCTGCTCACACTGGGGTTCGTGGCGTTGGGCGGGTGGATGATCCTGCGCGACCCCGGTTTGATCCTGTCGTGGCTCGTCGGCGGCGTGTGCCTGGCCCTCGGGTGGGCGCTGCGCCCGCGCCTGGGCAGGCTGCCCGCCGAGGCGGAGCCGCTCGACCGGGCCGAGGCCCCTGAGCTCTATCGGGTCGCCGGGCACGTGGCCGACCGGATCGGCATGCGACGGCCCCTCCAGGTCGCGGTCAGCGACCTGGCCACGCGGACCACGTATGACCGGATGGGGCTGGGACGCACTCCCGTCCTGGTCGTCGGTCTGCCGCTGTGGCTGGCGCTGTCGCCGAAGCACCGGGTGGTCCTGCTGGCCACCGCGTACGCGCGGCTGCCCACCGGCGACGAGCGGGTGGTGAGCGAGGCGCTGGCCGCGCTGGAGTCCTGGCGTGACGCCCTGCTGGGGGCGGCCAAGCCGCTGAAGGCCAGGGAGGAGGCCGGGAACAAGATGGACGCGTCCTTCTGGGGGATCGAACATCCGGGCACCACGTACGAGGTGTTCGGGTTCCTGGGTCGCGTGATGGGCCGGGTGTTCGGCGGCCCGGTGCTGCTGCTGCGCTTCGTGCTGAGGCGGCTGGCCCGGTCCGGCGAGGGCCGCGTCCTGGCCCGGCAGCGGGCGCTGTCGCGCCGGGTGGCCACGGACGAGGAGCTGGACGAGCTGGCGGCGCTGTCGGAGGGCGGCGTCTACCTGGCGCGGATGCAGGCGGCGGCGCTGCGCGGCGAGAGCGTGTCGGCGATCCGGCGGGCCGCACTGGCGAAGTTCCAGCTCACCGAGGAGGGCGTGCTGCCCGCGGCGCCGCAGTCGGAGCTCCTGGGCACGAGCGAGTCCGACCGCATCGACGAGGAGCTGACCGCCCACTACAGCCGGGCCGTACGCGGGTTCGGCCTCATCTCCTGACCCTGGACCGGGTCGCCTCCCCGGGAGACGTAAGCTGAGAACGTGACCGTTGCTCCTGAAGGCCGAAAGCTCCTCCGTCTGGAGGTGCGCAACGCCGAAACCCCTATCGAGCGCAAGCCCCCATGGATCAAGACCAAGCTGAGGACGGGCCCCGAATTCACCGAGCTGAAATCGCTCGTGCGCCGCGAGGGCCTGCACACGGTCTGTGAAGAGGCGGGCTGTCCCAATATCTACGAGTGCTGGGAAGACCGCGAGGCGACCTTCCTCATCGGCGGCGACCAGTGCACGCGCCGGTGCGACTTCTGCCTCATCGACACGGGCAAGCCGAAAGACTACGACCGCGACGAGCCGCGCAGGGTGGCCGAGTCCGTCCAGCAGATGGGCCTGAGATACGCGACCGTGACCGGCGTGGCCCGCGACGACCTGCCCGACGGCGGGGCCTGGCTCTACGCCGAGACCGCGCGCCAGATCCACGCGCTGCTGCCCGGCTGCGGCGTCGAGCTGCTGGTGCCCGACTTCAACGGCGACCGCGACCAGTTGGCGGAGGTCTTCTCCAGCAAGCCCGAGGTGTTCGCCCACAATGTCGAGACCGTGCCGCGCATCTTCAAGCGCATCAGGCCCGGGTTCCGCTACGAGCGCTCGCTCGACGTGATCACGATGGCCCGCGAGGCCGGGCTGGTCACCAAGTCCAACCTGATCCTGGGCATGGGCGAGACCCGCGAGGAGATCGTCGAGGCGATGCGCGGCCTGCACGAGGCCGGCACCGACCTGCTGACGATCACCCAATACCTGCGGCCGACGCCGCGTCACCACCCGGTCGACCGGTGGGTCAAGCCGGAGGAGTTCGTCGAGCTCCAGGCCGAGGCCGAGGCGATCGGGTTCGCGGGCGTGCTGTCGGGGCCCCTCGTACGGTCGTCGTACCGGGCGGGCCGCCTCTACCAGCAGGCCATCGCGGCCAGGCAGACCGCCTGACCCACCACCGCGACGAGTGCGACGACGAAGCCCCGGGCCCTCCCCGGGGCTTCGTCGTAGGCGGGACTCTGTCGTAGGCGGGGTGGCCCGGTCTTACGCGGGGCCTGCCGCCGGAGCGTGGTGCGGCGCGGCCCCGGATGGCTAGCATGGCGGCGGAGTCGATAGGGGGCCGACCTGCGATGGCTGTGCTGATCCGGACGAGCGACCTGCCACCCGAGCACCGGCACGACGCCTGGCGGAGCGTCGTGTGCGACACGCTCGGGCCTCTCGACCTGCGCATCGACCCCGACGCGCCGCTGCGCGGAGAGATCGAGTTCGGCAGGCTCGGCGCGGTGGGCGTCGGGCGCATCCACACGACCACGCCCCACAGCGTGCACCGCACCCCCGGCCTGATCCGCCGCGACAACCCCGACCACTACCGGGTCGTGCTCGCCGTGGCGGGCAGCCCGCGGCTGGCCCAGGACGACCGGTTCACGCAGCTCAGCCCGGGCGAGTTCGCGATCTACGACTTCACCCGCCCCTACGAGCTGGCCTACGACTCGGCGGTGCGGCTGGCGGTGTTCAGCTTCCCGCGCGACCAGTTCGCCGTGCCGGTCGACGCGGTGGCGGAGCTGGCCGCGTTACCGATCACGGCCGCCTCGGGGGCCGCCGCGCTGGCCGCGCCGCTGCTGCGCCGGGTGGCGCTCGATCACGACACCTACCGCCCCGGCAGCGCCGCGCGGCTGTCGACCGTGGTGACCGACCTGGTCGGCGCCGCCGTGGCCGAGCTCCTCGACCAGGAACGGTCCCTGCCGGAGGACGCCCGGCAGCGTACGCTGCTGCTGCGGGTGCACGCGTTCATCGAGGAGCGGCTCGGCGACACCGGCCTCGACCCGGCCGGCATCGCGGCCGCGCACCACATCTCCGTACGCCACCTGCACCGGCTGTTCGAGTCGGAGGACACGACGGTGGCCGCCTGGATCCGGCGGCGACGGCTCGAACGGTGCCGCAGCGACCTGATGGCGGGCGGCGCCCAGTCGGTCAGCGCCGTCGGCGCCCGGTGGGGGCTGCCCGACTCGGCGCACTTCAGCAGGCTGTTCCGACGCGAGTACGGGATGCCGCCCACCGAGTACCGCCGCGCGCATGCCGTGCGCTGATCGTCAAACCACCTGGCGTCCAGATCCAAGACCGTGCGGCGGCCCGCCCAGCAGACTGAGGGTGTCCGCAAGACGAGAAGGGATCAACGAGATGCAGCTCTTCGTGAACGTGCCGGTCAAGGACCTCGACCGGTCGAAGCAGTTCTTCACCGACCTCGGCTTCACCCTGTACGGCATGTCCGACGACATGGCCTCGGTGGTCATCAACGGCGAGACGCACGTCATGCTGCTGGCCGAGCCGACGTTCGCCACGTACGTCACCAAGGACGTCTCCGACGCAGGCAAGAGCACCGAGGCGATCCTGGTGCTCGGGATGGAGAGCCCGGCCCAGGTGGACGAGCTGGTGGACAAGGCGCTGTCGGCCGGGGCCACCCCGGCGGGCGTGGCGCAGCCGAACCCCGGCCGCTACCAGCGCGGCTTCGCCGACCTCGACGGCCACCACTGGGAGGCGCTGTGCCTGATGCAGGGGTGAAGTCGGCCGACGGCACCCTCATCGCCTTCGACCGCCACGGCCGGGGTCCGGCGGTGGTGCTGGTGCAGGGCGCGTTCATGGACCGGCGGCACCCGCTGATGACCGCCATCGCGACCGGCCTGGCCCGGTGGTTCACGGTGTACGCCTACGACCGCAGAGGGCGGGGCGGCAGCGGGGACACGCCTCCGTACGCGGTCGAGCGGGAGATCGAGGACCTGGCGGCCGTCATCGAGGCGGCGGGCGGGTCGGCCATGGTCTTCGGCGGCTCGTCGGGGGCGGCCCTGGCGCTGGAGGCGGCGGCGGTGAGCCCGGCGGTCTCGAAGCTGGCCGTGTGGGAGCCGCCGTACCACGTGGACGACGGCGCGCCCGCCCTCCCCCGCGACTTCGCGGCCCGGCTGGGCGCGCTGGTCGAGGCGGGGCGGCGGGCGGAGGCGGTGGAGCGGTTCATGGTGGACGCGGCCGAGGTGCCCGCGCAGGCGGTGGCCGCGATGCGGGCGCAACCGTCCTGGGCGGAGATCGAGGCCGCGGCGCACACGCTGGCCTACGAGGCGGCCGTCCTGGGGCCGGGCAACGCCCTTCCCGCCGGACGGCTGACCGCCGTCACGCAGCCGACGCTCGTGCTCAACGGCGACCAGAGCCCGCGCTGGATGGCGAACGCCGCGTCGGCGGTGGCGGACGCCGTGCCCGGGGCGGTACGGCGGGTGCTGGAGGGCCAGGCGCACAACGTGGCGCCGCGGGCGCTGGTGCCCGAACTGCTGGAGTTCTTCGTGACCGCCTGACCCCCGTCCAGGGCTTTGCCCGACGCGAAGGCGGCGAATCTGTCGAGTCACCGGTTTCGTGGTGAACACTATGATCGTGGACCTCGACGAACTGCTCTCCCGCCTCGACCTGCCCACCAAGATCCGCCTCCTCACCGGCGCGGACATGTGGTCGCTCACCCCGGTCCCCGAGATCGGGCTCGATCGGATCGTGATGAGCGACGGCCCCATCGGCGTACGCGGCGGCGAGTGGCGGGCCGGTGACCCCTCCATCGCACTGCCCAGCCCGACCGCCCTGGCCGCGACCTGGGACGTGGACCTGGTCAGGCGCGCGGGGCTGCTGCTCGCCCAGGAGGCCAGGCGCAAGGGCGTGCACGTGCTGCTCGCGCCCACGCTCAACCTGCACCGCTCGCCGCTCGGTGGACGGCACTTCGAGTGCTTCTCCGAGGACCCGTACCTGGCGGGCGAGATCGGCGCCGCCTACGTCGAGGGCGTGCAGGAGGGCGGGGTCGCCACCACGCCCAAGCACTTCGTGGCCAACGACTTCGAGACCGACCGCTTCACCGCGGACGTACGCGTCGGCGAGCGGGCGCTGCGCGAGCTGTACCTGCGGCCGTTCGAGCGGGTGGTCCAGGCGGGTGCGTGGGGCCTCATGACGGCCTACAACTCGGTGAACGGCACCACCATGACCGAGCACGCGGAGCTGGTGAACGGGGTGCTGAAGGGCGAGTGGGGGTTCGACGGGCTCGTGGTGTCCGACTGGACGGCCGTGCGCTCGACCGAGGCCGCCGCCCTGGGCGGCACCGACGTGGCCATGCCGGGGCCGCGCGGGCCGTGGGGCGAGCGGCTGGAGGCGGCCGTACGGGAGGGGCGGGTGCCGGAGGCGGCCGTCGACGATCGCGTACGGCGGATCCTGCGCCTGGCCGAACGCGTCGGCGCCCTGCACCCACCCGTGGCCTCGCCGGAGGCGGAACCGCCCGCCGAGCCGCCCACTGTGCGGCCCGACGCGGCCATCGACGGGGTGGCGCTGGCCCGTGAGATCGCCACGCGCGCCTTCACCCTGGTCACGAACGACGGCGTCCTGCCGCTCCGGCCCGGCGGGAGCATCGCCCTCATCGGCGCGGCGGCCCGCGAGGCGCGGGTCATGGGCGGCGGCAGCGCCCAGGTCTTCCCCGAGCACGTCGTCTCGCCGCTGCGGGGCCTGGCGGAGCGCGCCGACGTCCGGTACGCCCTCGGCACCGACCCCCGCCTCCGCCTGTCGCCGCTCCCCGGCCCGGTCACCGCGTTGTTCCTGGACGAGGCGGGCACGGTGCTGGCCGAGCAGTCGCTGGCCGACGGCGAGGCCCGCTGGATGGGGCAGTTGCCGCCCGGCGTGACCGGCGAACGGCTCCGCTCGGTACGGCTGCGGGCGGCGTACACGCCGGAGGTGACGGGCGAGCACGAGCTGTCGATCGCCGGAGTGGGCGCCTTCACGCTCACCCTGAACGGCGAGACGGTCATGAACGAGAACATCACCGGGGATGGGGACGCGGACGATCCCGCCGCGGCCTTCCTGGCCCCGCCCGAGCGGCGGGTGGGCGTCCCGATGACCGCGGGCGAGACGTACGAGCTGACCGTGACACACCCGGCGGCCGTGGGCGGCGGGATGGCGTTCGTGTCCTTCACGCTCGGTCACGCCGACCCGACGCCGGGTGAGGACGCGCTCATGGCCGAGGCCGTCCGCGTGGCGGGTGAGTGCGACGTGGCGGTGGTCGTGGCCGCGACCACGCCGGAGGTGGAGAGCGAGGGCTTCGACCGCGCCGACCTCCGCCTGCCGGGTCGCCAGGACGAGCTGATCAGCGCGGTGGCCGCGGCCAACCCGCGCACGGTGGTCGTGGTCAACGCGGGCTCGCCGGTCGAGCTGCCGTGGCTGGAGGAGGTGGCGGCCGTGCTGCTCACCTGGTTCCCTGGGCAGGAGGCGGGGGCGGCGCTGGCGGATGTGCTGTTCGGGGACGCGGAACCGGGCGGGCGGCTGCCCACGACCTGGCCGCGCCGGCTGGCGGACGCGCCGGTGACCTCCGTGACGCCGGTCGACGGGCGGGTGGCCTACGACGAGGGCGTGCTCATCGGCTATCCGGCGTGGACGGGGTCTCCGGCGTTCTGGTTCGGGCACGGGCTGGGGTACACGTCCTGGTCGTACGACTCGATCGCGGCCGAGGGCACGACCGTGACCGTGACCGTCACCAACACCGGCACCCGCCGGGGGCGGGAGGTCGTGCAGGTCTACCTCACGCCGTACGGTGCCGCGGGACGGCGGCTGGCCGGGTTCGACGTGGTCGAGGCCGCGCCGGGCGAGACCGTGCTGACCACCTTCTTCCTGCCCGAGCGGGCCTTCCAGGTCTGGCGGGACGGCTGGCACACGGTCAAGGGCGAGCACACCGTCGAGGCGGGCCGCAGCGCGGGCGACCTCCGGCTCTCGGCGAGCCTGGAGAATTAGATCGCCGGAAACCGGCTCACGGCAGCCGGCTCACAGGAATCAACCCGCAGAAACTAGGTCACAAGGGAAACACGGCAGGGGCCGCGTTTTCCCCAGCGCACCAGTTGGTTTGTATCCTTCTGAGCATGGCAAAGTCCGAGGATCCAGAGAAGCCGGGGCGCATCAAGCAGCTCCGCATGATCGCGCAGATCATCAAGCAGGCCAATCCCAAGGGGATGCCGATCGTCTTCCTCTCGGCGGTGGGCACGCTGGCTGTGGTCGTCGTGATCGGCCTGGTCACGGACTACCTGTGGTATTCGGTGTTCATCGGCGTCCTGGCCGCGTTCACGGTGGGTCTGGTGGTGTTCGGGCAGCTCGCGCAGCGGGCCCAATACTCGATCCTGCACGGCCAGACCGGCGCGGCGGCGGCCGTGCTGCAGGGCATGCGCGGCAACTGGGAGGTCACCCCGGCCATCGCGGTCAACCGCGACCAGGACATCGTCCACCTCGTGGTGGGCTATCCCGGTGTGGTGCTGGTGTCCGAAGGGCCGGGCAACCGGGTGGCCAAGATGTTGACGGCCGAGAAGAAGCGGATCTCCCGGGTGGTGCTGGGCGTCGAGATCTACGACGTCCAGTGCGGTGACGGCGAGGGGCAGGTGCCGCTCGGCAAGCTGCAGCGCCACCTGATGAAGCTGCCGCGCAACCTCAAGAAGCCCTCCGTCAACGAGGTGAAGGACCGGCTGCGCTCGCTGCCGCGCAACATGCCGATGCCCAAGGGCCCGATGCCCAAGGGCGCCCGCATCCCGCGCGGCCCCAAGATGCGCTAGTGCTGTCGGCATCGTCGCGGGCCAACCGCGGCTGGTGGGACGGCAACGCCGACGACTACCAGGTCGAGCACGGCGGCTTCCTGGGTGACGTGGGCTTCGTCTGGGGCCCGGAGGGGCTCGACGAGGCCGAGGCGGGGCTGCTCGGCGACGTACACGGGCGGCGGGTGCTGGAGCTCGGCTGCGGGGCCGCGCAGTGCGCGCGGTGGCTGGTGACGCGGGGCGCCGAGGCGGTGGCGTTCGACCTCTCCCACCGCCAGCTCCGCCACTCGCGGCGCATCGACCTCGACACCGGGGTGCGCGTCCCGGTGGTGCAGGCCGACGCCGAGTCGCTGCCGTTCGCGGGCGGCTGCTTCGACGTGGCCTGCTCGGCGTACGGGGCGCTGCCGTTCGTGGCCGATCCCGGGGCCGTCTTCCGCGAGGTGCGCAGGGTGCTGCGGCCGGGGGGCCGGTTCGTGTTCTCGGTGAGCCATCCGGTCAGGTGGGCCTTCCCGGACGACCCGGGGCCGCGGGGGCTGACGTCCGACCGGTCGTACTTCGACCGTACGCCGTACGAGGAGCGTGACGAGGACGGCGTACTCACCTACGTCGAGCACCACCGGACGATGGCCGACTGGGTCGGCCTGCTGGTCGCCTCCGGCCTGACGATCACCGGGCTGGTGGAGCCCGAATGGCCCGAGGGGAACGAGCAGGTGTGGGGCGGCTGGAGCCCGCTGCGCGGCCGTCACCTCCCCGGCACGGCCGTCTTCAGTTGCGCCGCCCCCTGAAGCTCACCTGCGGCTCACATGCGGACGACCATCGTGTTGGATGCGCGGTCGTGCATGCCCCGGTGGTCGCGGTCCCAGACCGCGGCGGGCACCACCAGGCTCAGCAGCACCGTACGCACCAGGACGGGCAGCCACCGCGGGCCGCCGCCGTCCATCGCCGCGACCCTGATGCCCGCCAGCCGGTGCCCGAACGTCTGGCCCATGAACCCGACCAGCACCAGGTACTGGACCGCGAACACCACCGCCGGAGCCCACGGCGACTCGGCCGGGTTCATCCGGAGCAGCAGTTGCACGACCACCCATGTGCAGATCATCCAGTCGATGACGAGCGCGCCGATCCGGCGCCCCCAGCCCGCGATCGACCCGCTGCCCTCCTCGGGCAGGCCCAGGCGCTGGCCCGGATAGCCGAGATCCACCCCGGCGGACCGGAGCCCGCCCAGCCAGGTCTGTGTCCACCGTGGCTCGTTGCCGCTCATGCACTCAACGGTATCCGCCCGGGTGGCCGGTCGGGATCGTGACCCAACCGCGTCGCAAGATCGCCAAAATGTAGGCCATGCCACATGAGGACGACGACCTCGACCAGCGGTTCCACGAGCTGGTCGGGCAGATAGGCGACGAGGAACGCCGCAGGATGCGGACGTCGGCCACCAAGCAGGCCAAACAGGCCAGGCGGGCCGGGCGCGGCGGGCGGGCCACGGCGTCGCGACGCGCCCCGCGCGAGGACCTCGGCCACTTACGTGACGGCTTACCCGGCGGCAGACGCGCCGGACGCGCCGCCGCCCGGCACGGTGACGGAGGGATCGGCCGGGACGCCTGGGCGCCGGAGCGCCCGCCCCGCCGGGCCAGGCGGGCCTGGTACCTGCTGGCCGGGCTGACGGTGGTGCTGGCCGCGGGGTGCGTCGTGGCCGCCGTCCGGCCCGACCTGCTCGGCTCCGCGAACTCGCTGTTCGGGGAGCCGCTGGACGCGGCGTCCTTGCCGGCGCGCGATCCGTTCGCCGGGTCCCCGGCCGCCGACTACGCCGAGGGGATCACCGGGTTCGCCCTGCCCGCGCCCAAGGCGCTCGGCGGCCTGTCGGAGCAGGACGTGGCCAAGGGGCTGGAACGCACCCGCGAGCTGCTGGCCGCCGCCTATCTCGACCGTACGACGCTGCTCGGCGGCCCGCCCGACGCGTTCGCCGCGCTGCTGGACGCCGACCAGCGCGACTGGTTCCGCGACAACCTGGACGGGAGCGAGTACGGCACGCGCAACATGGTCACCAGCTTCGCCCCCGGCACGGCCGAGCTGACCACCGGCGTGGTGAAGGTGCGGGGCAGCTCGACCCTGGACACGTTCGAGGACGACGGACTACGAGGAGTGAGCGTCAAGCTGAACCACGTCCTCGTCTACGCCGTCCAGCTCCCCGGGCGTCCGGACACCGCGATCAGGCTCGTCGTGCACGCCAAGGGCGAGGCGCGGATCCACCGCGAGCGCGGGCGGATCGTCGTCCTGCCGGAGGGCTGGACCACGAGGCCGACCCCCGCGAGCTGCGATTTCAGCGACTGGTACATCCATCCGGTCTACCGCGACACGCCGCCGGGCACGGTGGCGCCGACGGGGCCGCGCACCGACCCGTACGATCTTGACCAGCCGGATGGAGAGGGCTGCGCGCTCTCCGACCCGACCTGACGCTGCGTAACACGTGCGAAACAATCGGGACACCGGACGGAAACGGCCACGCCCTAGCGTCGCCATGATGGCCAGTTCCCAGGGAGGTTCGAGAGTGTTCAACTCCGCCGACGACGTCCTGAAGTTCATCAGCGACGAAGGGGTGCAGTTCGTCGATGTCAGGTTCACGGACCTGCCGGGGACGACCCACCACTTCACCTTCCCGGTCGAAAACTTCAGCGCGAGCGTCTTCACCGACGGACTCATGTTCGACGGCTCGTCGATCCGCGGTTTCCAGGCGATCCACGAGTCCGACATGCTTCTGCTGCCCGACCCGTCCAGCGCGGTGCTCGACCCGTTCCGCCAGCACAAGACGCTCAACCTGAACTTCTTCGTGCACGACCCGCTGACGGGTGAGGCCTACAGCCGCGACCCGCGCAACGTCGCACGCAAGGCGGAAGACTACCTCCGGGGCACGGGCATCGCCGACACGGTCTACTTCGGCCCCGAGGCCGAGTTCTACATCTTCGACGACGTGCGCTTCGAGACGACGGCCAACGCCGGCTACTACTACATCGACTCCATCGAGGGCGCCTGGAACACCGGCAAGGCGACCGAGGGCGGCAACCTCGGCTACAAGCCGCGCTACAAGGGCGGCTACTTCCCGGTGCCGCCGATGGACCACTTCACCGACCTGCGCTCGGAGATGGTGCGCAACCTCATCGAGTGCGGCATCGAGGTCGAGATGCAGCACCACGAGGTCGGCACGGCCGGGCAGGCGGAGATCGACTTCAAGTTCGGCACGCTGCTCAAGACCGCCGACAACCTGATGCTGTACAAGTACATCATCAAGAGCACGGCCCTCGAATACGGCCACACGGTCACGTTCATGCCCAAGCCGATCTTCGGTGACAACGGCTCCGGCATGCACTGCCACCAGTCGCTGTGGAAGGACGGCTCGCCGCTCTTCTACGACGAGGTCGGCTACGCGGGCCTGTCCGACACGGCCCGCTACTACATCGGCGGCCTGCTCCGGCACGCGCCGTCGCTGCTGGCCTTCACCAACCCGACGGTCAACTCCTACCACCGTCTGGTGCCCGGCTACGAGGCCCCGGTCAACCTGGTCTACTCCCAGCGCAACCGGTCGGCGTGCGTCCGCATCCCGATCACGGGCTCCAACCCGAAGGCCAAGCGCATCGAGTTCCGCGTGCCCGACCCGTCGTGCAACCCGTACTTCGCGTTCTCGGCGATGCTGATGGCCGGCATCGACGGCATCCGCAACAAGATCGAGCCGCCGGAGCCCGTCGACAAGGACCTCTACGAGCTGCCGCCGGAGGAGGCCCGCCAGGTGCCGCAGGTCCCCGGCTCGCTGCCCGAGGTGCTCAGCGCGCTGGAGGCCGACCACGACTACCTGCTCGAAGGCGGCGTCTTCACGCCCGACCTGATCGAGACGTGGGTCTCGTACAAGCGGGAGAACGAGGTCGACCCGATCCGGCTGCGCCCGCACCCGCACGAGTTCGAGCTCTACTACGACGTGTGACGAGGGCTTCCCGGAACG
>NZ_BAAAZP010000151.1:15030-26907 GCF_039536965.1 Nonomuraea antimicrobica
CCGATGCCGGGCCGTTTCTGCAGGTGAGAGGGCTCAGGCAGCTCCCTGGTGCGCGTACCGGCAGCCACCCGTGCTCGCACGTCGGCCTCTCTGCACCGGACGCGCCTTCCTCTTCATGTACGACTTGTGCGCCGTAGATCAGTAGTCGGTTCCGATACTGATGCGGTATGTGTGGCCGAAGTTATAGGTGTTGAAGACGCCGCTCGTCGCGCCGACCTTCAGGTCAACGGAGTCGCCATGGTTCCTTTGCCCGGTGACGTGGATGTGGACCGGTGTGTCCGTGCACCAGTACCTCACGTCCTGCCAGCCGCCCTGCGTGGCGCCGTAGTCCAGCCTGACGGACTGGCCGGTGAGGGCGCCGTGATGACAGTAGGCGTCCAGTACGCCGTCGATGATGTAGCCGAATGGGCCGTTGGACCGAACGGTCCCATTGAAGCGGACGTCGTACTTGGTGACGCCGTAGGGATCGGTGTCGATGTAGTGGGCTTGGACTTGGACCGTCTAGGCATTCGCCGGTGTCGCGGTGGACATCGTCATCAGCGCCGAGCCGAGGATCGCTCCGGCGATTGCCGTGCCACGCATGCGGCGTGACGAGGTACGGACCATGCACGTTTCCTTCCGTTGAGGGCGGTTGCCGAGCACGAGCAAGGACAACTCAACGTAGTCATTCAATGACCCTTAGTGATATGTCGTGAGAGTGAGAGCCCGCTGACCTGCGGTGTAGCCATATGCCTGCGCGGACCGGGACACCTCTCACGCGGGGTCACGATGCGTCTGGAGTCGTCAGGAACGGCCCGGGATCCGCACTTGCGCGATCGGTCCTGGGCCGTTCGCGTCTCCCCGCCCGGACGGACCGGGCGGGGCGCTCGTCGCTACCGGGTCTCCTGCTCCGACGGTGGCCGGACGTGGCCGGGCTCTCTCACCACCCCGGTGGCCGCGAGAAAGGCGGCGAAGCCCATCGAGACCGCGATGAAGGCGCTGCCTCCCGCGCCGAGCGCCGCGAGCGCGTCGGCCTCCAGTTCCCCGATGAGCTTCTTCATGGGCTCCAGCCTGTGTAAACGTCCTGCGCCCGGTCAACCGCCGCGGCGCGGGGGGCGTTCGGGAAAGCCGTATGCTGGCGGGCGTGGAGTTGCGTCATGTGCGGGTGTTCGCCGCGGTCGCGCGGGCCGGGACCGTCGTGGGGGCCGCCAACCAACTCGGGCTCGCCCCGGCGTCGGTGTCGGAGCAGGTGCGGCGGCTGGAGGGCGGGCTCGGGGTCGCGTTGTTCGAACGTACCCTGCAGGGGATGCGCCTGACCGCGCCGGGGCAGGCGTTGCTGGAGCGCGCGCACGGGCTGCTCGACCACGCGGACGAGGTCCGCAGGGCCGTCACCGGGCAGCGGCGGCGGATCTCGGTCGGCGCGCTGGAGATGCCGGCCGCCACCCGCCGCCCGGCCTCGACTTCCTCGACGTGAGCGAGGTCGCGCTGCGCCTGGTCACCGCGCCGGACTGCTGCCGGACTTCGCGGTGGACGCCGACCTGGCCTCGGGCGCCCTGGTGCCCCCTGCGCGACGTCCTGTACGCGATGAGCGCCTGACCCCGACGCCCCCACCCGGGCAGGCTCGGCTACGGGCGCCTGAGGCGGTAGAGCACGTGACGCAGCAGCGGGCTGTCGCGGGGCACGCGCGGATGGTTGAAGTCCTCCGCCGGGTCACGCGTCATCCCCAGGCGCTCCATCACGGCCCGCGACCGCGTGTTGCCCACGGCGGTCATCGAGATGAGCGCGTCGAGCCCGACCTCCTCGAACGCGTACGTAACGGCCCGCCGGGCGGCCTCGGTCGCGTAGCCGTGCCCCCACGCCCCGCGTGACAGCCGCCACCCGATCTCCACCGCCGGCAGGAAGGGCGCGTCGAACGTCTGCACCGCCAGCCCCGTGAACCCGATGAAGCGCCCGCCGGCCCGCTCCTCCAGCGCCCACAGCCCGTAGCCGTGCACCTCGAACTCCCGCTCGATCCGGTCCACCAAGGCGTCGCTCTGCTCGCGGGTCAGCAGGCTGGGGAAGTAGCGCATCGCCTCGGGGTCGGCGTTGAGCGCGGCGAAGGGGGCCCTGTCGGAGTCGAGCCACCGGCGCATGATCAAACGTTCTGTCTCCACCAGGGCACGATAACGCCGCGACGCCGCCGCACCCCGCTCAGCGCCTGGGCTTGATCCCCGTGACGCGGCGGAACACGTCCCACCAGAACGGGGCCCCGAACAGCAGCGCCACGTACGTCAGCAGGAAGCCGGGCCAGTGGCTCGGGGTGCTGATCCGGTCCCACCACGCGCCGCCGTTCCAGTGCACGCTCGGGTCGCCCTGCGCCGGGATCGTGATGCTGACGAGCGCCCCGTCCATCATCTTGACCAGGGCCGGCCGGCTCAGCGTCTCGGTGACGCAGGGCATCGGGTCGCCGCCCGTGCAGCGCGTCTTCAGCTCCTCGTACGCGTCCGCCCCCGACCCCGCCACGGCCGTCACCGAGGCGCGGAAGGCGTTGTCGCGCAGCAGCGTCTTGGCGTACTCCAGTCCGTCCATGCTGAACAGCAGCGTCACCACCACGCCGAGCACCGCGACGACCCACTTGACGTAGCGCTTGTACAACAGCGACAGCCGCTGCATCTCCCCGTCGAACCAGGTCTCCACTCCCTGCCTGAACCGGTCGAGGTCGCCCTGCGCGCTCTCCCAGACGCCCTTGAGGGGGCCGTGGAGCGGGCTGTCGATCTGCTGGAGCCTGCGCAGGAAGTGCTCGATGCCGCCGTCGCCCTGGGCCGCCGCCATCTCCATCACGGCCACGGAGAAGCGCGCGGGCGGGAGGGTCGCGATGCTCGTACGTCCGCGCTTGCCGTGGTCGATCTCCCTGACCCGCTCGTAGAGCAGGTTCATCATGGAGTCGCCGGTCTTCGTCTCGGGCAGCTTGCCGGGCTTGGCGGGCGAGGGCAGGTCGCTGTGCGCGGGACGGGGGTCGCGGACGAACGGCAGCGACTTGAACACGTCGATGATCTTGGCGGGCAGCCAGGACCCCTTCTCGTCGGCGCCGTCGAGAGTGTCCCTGAGGTAGGCCCACAGGAACTTGCTGCGGATGGCCAGCACCCGAACGAAAGCCTCGTTGAGCCCGCTCACCAGCAGCGACAGCAGCAGGAACGCCACCACCAGGCCGAGCGCCAGATCCACGTATAAGGACAACACCGCGTATTCATACACCCACAGCGTGTGCGGCGCAACGACACAGGCTGTCGAGCACGGGTCCATCGCCCCGTGTTCACGCGCCCGTCATCACGGGCCGGCTCACGTGCGGTCGTCGGCCCCGTAGAACACCCGGTCCACCACCTTGCGGGCGCGGCGGGTCACCCGGCGGTAGTCGTCGAGGAAGTCCTCGGACCCGTCGGGCGGGTAGCCGAGCGTCCGCGCGATCAGCCTGCGCTCGCCCGAGTCGCGCGGCACGCTGTCGCCGGGCCGCCCCTTGACCAGCATGATCGCGTCTCTGATGCGGGAGGCGAACTGCCACGCCTCGGCCAGCACGGCCTCGTCGCCGGCGGTGAGCAGCCCCTCCGCCACGGCCGCGCGCAGGGCCTCCAGCGTACGGGTGGTGCGCAGGGACGGCAGCGTGCCGGCGTGGCGGAGCTGGAGGAGCTGCGCCACCCACTCCACGTCGGACAGCCCGCCGGGGCCCAGCTTGGTGTGCAGGCCGGGCTCCGCGCCGCGCGGCAGCCGTTCGGCCTCCATGCGGGCCTTGAGCCGCCTGATCTCCCTGACCGCGTCGTCGGGCAGCCCGCCCCTCGGGTAGCGCAACTCGTCGACCATGGACGTGAACTCCGCCCCCAGCCCGGCGTCACCGGCCGAGAACCTGGCCCGCAGCAGCGCCTGCGACTCCCACGGCGACGACCAGCGCGCGTAGTAGGCCCGGTAGGAGGCCAGCGTACGCACGAGCGGGCCGTGCCTGCCCTCGGGACGCAGGTCGGGGTCGATGATCAAGGGCGGGTCGGGGGCGGGCAGCGACAGCAGCTTGCGCAGCTCGTTGGCCACGGCGAAGGCGGCGTCGGTGGCCTCGCGCTCGTCGGCCCCTGGCAGGGGCGAGTGCACGAACATGACGTCGGCGTCGCTGGCGTAGGAGCACTCCATGCCGCCGAGCCGGCCCATCGCGATGATCGCGAACGAGGTCAGGCCCGACGCCCTGCCGAGGGCGGCGTCGAGCGCGGCCTGCAAGGTCACGTCGGTGAGCTGGGACAGGGCGGTGCCGACGGTCTCGATGTCGATGAGGCCGGAGATGTCGGCCACGGCCGTGCGGAACAGCTCCTTGCGCCGCAGCGCCCGCGCCGCGCCGACGGCGGTCTCGGGGTCGTCCGCGTGCCTGGACACGGCGGCGGACGCCTCGCCGAGCAGCGACTCGGGGGCGCGTACGGCCAGCTCGTCGTCAGAGCCCAGCATCGCCACCGCGTCGGGGGCGTGCATGAGCAGGCCGGTGGCGTAGCGGCTGGTGCCGAGCACGCGGGCCATCCTGGCGGCCACGGCAGTCTCGTCGCGCAGCAGCCGCAGATACCACGGCGTGCTGCCCAGCTTGTCGCTGACCTGCCGGAACCCGAGCAGCGCCGCGTCGGGGTCGGGCGTGTCGGCGAACCAGCCGAGCATGACCGGCAGCAGTGTGCGCTGGATCGACGCCCGCCGCGACACCCCGGTCGTGAGGTTGGCGATGTGGCGCAGCGCGCCGGCCGGGTCGACGTAGCCGAGCGCCCCGAGCCGGGCGGCGGCGGCCGAGGCCGACAGCCGCGCCTCCGTCTCCGGCAGCCGCGCCACGGCCTGCAGCAACGGCCGGTAGAACAGCTTCTCGTGCAGCCGCCGCGCCTCCATCGCGTGCCGCCGCCACCGGGCCGTGAACTCCCCCACCGGATCGGTGTGCATGCCCAGGGCCCGGCCCAGCCTGCGCAGGTCGGCCTCGTCGGTGGGCAGGAGGTGGGTGCGCCGCAGCCGGTGGAGCTGGAGCAGGTGCTCGACCTGGCGCAGGAACGCGTACGCCTCACCCAGCGCCCGCGAGTCGTCGCGCCCCACGTAGCCGCCCCGGGAGAGCGCGGCCAGCGCCGGGAGCGTGGCCCTGCGGCGCAGCAGCGGGTCGAGCCTGCCGTGCACGAGCTGCAGCAACTGCACCGCGAACTCGATGTCGCGCAGCCCGCCCGGCCCCAGCTTGAGCTGGCGCTCCCCCTCGGCGGCCACGTGCTCCTCGACGCGGCGGCGCATGGCCTGCACGTCCTCGACGAAGTGCTCGCGGGTGGCGGCCGACCACACCAGGTCGTTGACGGCCCCGACGTAGTCGGCGCCCAGCTCCAGGTCACCCGCCACGGGCCGGGCCTTGAGCAGCGCCTGGAACTCCCACGTCTTGGCCCAGCGCCGGTAGTAGGCCAGGTGGCTGGCCAGCGTGCGTACCAGGGGGCCCGAGCGGCCCTCGGGGCGCAGCCCGGCGTCCACCTCCCACAGCGAGCCCTCGGGGGTGGTGACGGTGCAGGCCCGCATCATGGCCTGGGCCAGCCGGGTGGCGGCGCGCAGCGCCTTGGTCTCGTCGGCGCCCTCTTTCGGCTCGGCGACGAAGATGACGTCGACGTCGCTGATGTAGTTGAGCTCCCTGGCGCCGCACTTGCCCATGCCGACGACCGCGAGGCGTACCTCGTCGGCCTCGACCTCGGTCCGCGCGATGGCCAGGGCGGCCTCCAGCGCGGCGCCGGCGAGGCCGGACAGCTCGGCGGTGACCTCCTGGAGGGTGGCCTGGCCGGTGAGGTCGCGGGCGGCCAGGTGGGCCAGCCTGCCGCGGTAGGCCACGCGCAGCGCCGCCAGCGCCCCGCGGCCGCTCGCGCCGCGTGGCTCGCTCTCTCCCGGGTCGGCGCCGACGGCGCGCAGCAACTCGTCCCTGGCGTCGCCGAGGCCCGTCTCGGCCAGCAGCGCGGCCTCGCCGTGGTGGCGGACGAGGTGCTCGCCGAGCGCGGCGCTGACGCCCAGCAGGGCCAGCAGGCGGGACCTGAGCAGCTCGTCGCGGCGCAGGGCGTCGGCGACGGTGGGCTCGCGCGCGACGAGGCGGGTCAGCGAGGCCAGCGCCAGATCGGGGTCGGCCACGTCGACCAGGGACTCCAGGATGCCGTCCAGGGCGGCGTCCGACTCCTGGACGAGCTGGGCGGCCTTGGCGCCGTCGGCGAAGCCGAGCTTGGCGAGCCTCGCCGCGGTGGATTCGATCCTGGGCACCTCTCCATCTTGACAGCTCTCTCGCCATTCGCCGTAGCATGAGAACGCAACGTTGCGTTGTGTTTCTGGGTTTCCTGGAGGGATCACGAATGGCGGGCACGCGGGGCGACGAGGGCGCGGCGGACGGGCGGGTCCCGGCGGGGGTGGCATGGGGGCTGCTGGCGGCCTGGGCGGTGCACGACGCCGAGGAGCTGGCGACCATGGCGCGCTGGACCCGTACGGCGCGGCCCCGGCTGGAGGAGCGCTTCCCCCGGGTGCCGTGGGAGCGGCTGGAGATGTCTCAGCGGCACGTGAACGTGGCCATCGGGCTCATGGGCGCGGTGATGGCGGGAGCGGCGGCCCTGGGGGCGCGTACGGGCGGGCGGAGCGCGGTGTTCCAGGCGGCGCTGGCCGGGTTCGGGGCGCACGGGGTGGTGCATCTGGCGCAGGCGGCCCTGGCTCGCGGGTACACGCCCGGCGTCGTGACCGCGCCCGTCGTGGTGATCCCGTACTCGGTGTGGGCGTGGCGGCGGCTGCGGAGGGCGGGGGTGCCGGCGCGGTCCTGGTCAGGGAGTCTGGTGGCGTTGCCGGTGGTGCTGGTGGGGGTGCACGCGCTGGCCCACGTCCTGGCCGGGCGGCGTGGGCTCAGGCGCCGGGTGCCCTGACCGCGCCCAGGACCGTCGCGTCCGGGTCCGTCGGGTTCGCCTCGGCCCCTGCGCTGCTTCTGACCAGGTCCCCGAAGGACTCGGCCATCGGCCGCCAGGTCGCCACGAGCGACTCCTCGGCCGCCTTGACGTCGGCGTCGAGTCGCCCGGCCGCGTCCAGGTCCGACCCGTCCGTCCACGAGGCGAAGATCTCCGGCGTGGCCTCGGGGTGGAACTGCAGCGCCCACGCCGCCTCGCCCAGGCGGTACGCCTGGTTCGGGTACGGGGAACCGGTCATCAGCGGCACCGCGCCGTCGGGCAGCCGCGTCATGACGTCCTGGTGGTACTGGACGGCCACGGCGGCCCCGCCGACGCCCGACAGCAGCCGGTCGGAGGCGGCGGCGGGCAGCGGGACCACCTCGCAGGCGCCGACCTCCAGCCCGTTCGCGCCCCGCTCCACCGTGCCGCCGCAGGCCATGGTGAGCAGTTGCGCGCCCAGGCAGATGGCCAGCGTCGGGGTGCCTTCGTCGACGGCCCGGCGCAGGAGGTCGCGCGTGGCGGGCTGCCAGGGGCTGCGCTCGTCCTCCCAGGCCGCAGCCGAGCCGCCGAGCACGATCAGCCCGTCCGCCGCCCGCACAGGGACCTCCTCCCCCAGGTACGGCCGCACGACGTCGCAGGGCACGCCCAGCCAACCGGCGAGATAGCCGAGCCCGGCGTCGGCCTCGTGTTCGATGACGGTGATCCGCATGTCCACAATTATCCAGATTTTTCCGACTTATCAGCCCGCACCGGATGCTGCGACCTTCCGACCGCACGCTCGTCTCGCGGCGTGCCGTTCCGGAGGGGCAGCCTGGCATTCCCGGGAGGCGGCGTGCCGTTCGGGAGGGGGGTGGCAGCGCCGGGGAGGGCTTTGTCCTTAAGCTCCGGTCATGAGTGTTGAGTTCGATGAGGTGGGCGGTCAGCGGATCGCCAGGTTCGGGACCGGGGCGCGGGTGATCGTCGCGGTGCACGGCATCACGGCGTCGCTCATGGCCTGGAGCGCCGTGGGCCGGCGACTGCCCGAGGGCTGGTCGCTGGTCGCCATGGATCTGCGCGGACGCGGGCACAGCGCGTCCATGCCCGGCCCCTACGGGCTGGACCGGCACGCCGAGGACGTGCTGCGCGTGGCCGAGTACGTCGGCGCGGGCCCCGAGGCGGTGCTGACCGGCCACTCGATGGGCGCGTACGTGGCGGCCCTGGCCGGGGCGCAGCGCGAGTTCGCCCGCGTCGTCCTGGTGGACGGCGGGCTCCCCCTGCCGCCGCTGCCCGAGGGCGTGGACCCGGACGCCGAGACGGCGGCCACGCTGGGCCCGGCGCTGGCACGGCTGAAGCAGACGTTCCCCACGGCCGAGGCGTACGTGGACTTCTTCAAGGCGCACCCCGCCTTCGCCGGTCGCTGGAACGCCGACGCGGAGGCGTACGTGCGCTACGACCTGACCGGCCCCGAGGGCGCGCTGCGCTCCCGCGCCGTGGGCGAGGCGGTGCTGGAGGACGGGCGGTGGCTGCGCCTGGAGCCGGAGCGCATCGAGGCCGCGCTACGGGCGATCACCGCGCCGTTGTTCCTGCTCAGGGCTCCGCGCGGCCTGCTCAACCAGGACACCGGGCTGCTGCCCGACGACCTGGCCCGCCCCTGGGCCGCCCGGCTGCCGGGCCTGCGCGACGAGGTCGTGCCGGACTGCAACCACTACACGATCCTCTTCGACGAGCCGTGCGTGGCCACGGTCGTCAGCCGCCTCACGTCGCCGACCTGACACACCCGCGCCCGTGCGAGCCGGTTCGGCCGGGTACGGGAGAGGCACGAAACGCGCAGGCCCCCGAGACGACTCGGGGGCCTGCGCGAAAGACTCGGCGAACCGACGGACACCACTCGCCAGACCTCGCGAACCGGCGTCGTGACCAGGGCTTCAGCGTGGAGCGATCCAGGTGGCGCGGGCGGCGGCGACCAGCGTCCCGTCCACTTCGTAGATGGCGCTCTGGCCGAACATCTTGCGGCCCTCGCGACCGGTCGGGCGGGCCACCACCGAGTAACTGCCGCCGGGCGAGACCGGGCGGTGGATCTGTACGGCCAACCGGCCGAGCAGCGCGCTCTCGCCGGGGCCGAAATGGGCCCAGCCGGTGATGCAGTCGAGCACCGCGCCCACGATCGAGGCGGGCACACCGTCCTCGCCGCTCACCGTGAACGGCACCCGCCAGCCGGCCGCCACCAGGTCGGAGCCCTCCACCGGGCCGGGGAAGATGCGCAGGCCGTCGCCGGGCTCACGCAGGCCGCAGGCGAAGCACTCGGCGTACGGGTGCATCTGCAGCCCCACGAACCCGGCCTCGGCGCGGGCCGCGTCGTTGAACGGCACGAACCCCGGCCCCTCCAGGTCCTCGGCCACCGGGATGGCCTCGACCAGCAGCTTGTCACCGTCGGAGAGGGACGCGGAGTTGGCCACGTGCTCCAGGCGCAGCTCGGTCTCCAGCGGTGTGGGGGCGTGGAGGGTGACCTCGACGGCTGATCGCCCGCCGCCGTTCAGCGCCTCTGCCATGGCACCCGCGATCCAGCCGCCGTTGGCGACGCCCACGGGACCACGGAAGCGCTTGGGAACGGTCAGCACGGTCTGCAAGGCAGCCGTCGTCATGCCACACCCTCCTATATCGCCACACAAGGCGAGAAGTCCGGAAATATCATAAAGAGCAGGCCAATTTTACTGGACTCCCGATCTACCTAGGCTTGGGGGTCCTGATGGCCGCTCGGTATCACTCCATAACGCCCCGAACGTCCCCGAAACTTCCCCACCCAGAGCACCACGACGTTACGTACGCCACATAGCGCGGACGTGACCCAGGGGTAAGAAGCAACGAAAATCGGCCCCACTTCCGGAGCGCTCCAGGAGTGAGGCCGATCAAGGCGTTGGCAGTACCTTAACGGGGTTTCCGATCCCCCGCGACCAATCCGCCGATTCCCTCACAGACACCACCCCGTCTCCCCCGATGAGACCGGCTCGCCGATACCGGACGACCCGAACCGCCCGGCGCAGGCGGTCGATTCGGCGAGAAGAGGCCGTAAATGTGATGGAGGTCACAGATGGAAACGGACGCCGTGGCCCAGACTGGCCGACATGGATCGACTGACCTCCTGGGAGCGGCGTACCAGCGTCGCGCTGCTCCTCGTCGGCATAGCCTTCCTGCTCGGCTGGGCGATCCCCGTGCTCGTGCCCGGTCTGCCCGCCCCCGTCCGTCAGGCGTTCTGGTATCTCCAGGTGCTCACCTGGGTGCTGTTCACCGCCGACTACCTGGTGCGCCTCGTCCTGGCGCCCCGCCGCCTGCGGTTCGTG
Source organism: Nonomuraea antimicrobica (assembly GCF_039536965.1). Taxonomy (NCBI): domain Bacteria; kingdom Bacillati; phylum Actinomycetota; class Actinomycetes; order Streptosporangiales; family Streptosporangiaceae; genus Nonomuraea; species Nonomuraea antimicrobica. The sequence continues at coordinate 25,244 of NZ_BAAAZP010000151.1, forward strand.
CTCAGGAACCTCCCCTCCCTCGCGGTCGTCGTCCTCCCCCTCCTGCGCCCGCTGTGGTTGTTGCGGGCGCTGCTGCTCCTGCACGTCATCGCCGAGCGCGTACGCCTCCCGCTGCGCCTGCGGGCCGTCGTGTACGTCAGCGGCACCGCAATCTTCCTGGCCGTCATCGGCAGCATCGCCGTCCTCGACGTCGAACGGCACAACCCCGACGGCAACATCACGACGATCGGCGACGCCCTGTGGTGGTCACTGACCACGATGACCACGGTCGGCTACGGCGACCGCTTCCCGATCACCTCCGAGGGCCGGCTGGTCGCGGCGGGGCTGATGCTGGCGGGCATCGCCCTGCTGGGCGTGGTGACGGCGGCCATCGCCTCGTGGTTCGTCGAACGGTTCGAGCGCTCGGTCGCCATGGAACGGCGTACCGAGGAGGAGCTGGCCAACGTGGCGACCGAGCTGGCCGAGCTGCGCAAGACGGTGGCCGAGCTGACCGCCCGGCTGGAGACATGAGCCCCCGAGGTGCGCGTCCTGGCCCGAGTTCGGAGAAGGTGGATAGCGTGCGACCTATGGCGGCACGTATCGCGGCACGTATGGCAACACCTATGACGGCACCTTTGGCGGCATCCATGACGGCGCGGCAGGAGCGGGACACAGTGGGGAGTGGGTTCGTGCGGGGTGCGAGGCTGACATACCCGTCGGGGTCGCTGGTCATCCTGACCGGCCCACCCGGAGCGGGCAAGAGCACCCTGCTGCGCCGCCTGTACGGGATGCACGGCGCCGAGAGTCTGCCCGTCCCGACCGGCGGCACCTCCGTGGTCATCGACTCCTCCCAGTCCAGGCGGCACTGGGGCGGCAGGCTCGGCTGGGCACCGTACCCGGTGCGGCGGACGGTGGTCTTCGTCACCCATATGACCCGCATCCGGCGGGCGCTGGCCCAGGGGAAGTCGGTGATCGCGCACAACCGGGGCTGCGGGAGGTACACGCTGCGGGCCTTCGCCTGGCTGGCCCGCCGGTACGGCGCGGACTTCCACCTGCTCCTGCTGGACGCGCCGGCCGACGAGGCGCTGGCGGGGCAGCGGGCCAGGGGCCGGGTCGTCCCGCCCCGGACGTTCGCCCGCCATCAGCACAGGTGGAACGGCCTGCTCACGCGGGTCAAGGGCGGCGACCCGGCCCCGGCGGCGACCGCGCACATCATGGACCGCGCGCAGGCGGGCCTCCTGGAGGCCATCGAGTTCGATTCCGGCCGGAGTGTCGATCCGGGCCCACGCCGTTCGTGTACCGGGTGACAGCCCACGGAAAGGAATTACGGCACATGAAGCAGTACGTACTGACCATGTTCCAGCCCGACGGCGACCCGCCCGGTCCCGAGATCCTCGACCCGATCATGCGCGACCTGTTCGCGCTGGAGGACGAGATGAAGGCGGCCGGGGTCTGGGTCTTCTCGGGTGCGCTGCGCCCCGCCGGGGAGGCGGCCGTGGTGCGCATGCGCGACGGCGACCTCCTCGGCACCGACGGCCCGTACACCGAGGGCAAGGAGCACATCGGCGGTTTCACCATCATCCGGGCGCCCGGCATGGAGTCCGCGCTGGAGTGGGGCCGCAAGATGGCCAGGGCGGTGGCGCTGCTCCCGATCGAGGTGCGCGAGTTCCACGGCTGAGCGCGCG
>NZ_BAAAZP010000151.1:26962-71183 GCF_039536965.1 Nonomuraea antimicrobica
CACAGCACGGGCAGGTAGCGGCCCAGCTCGAACTCGGTGACGTGGCGGCGGTATTCGCGCCACTCGCTGCGCTTGTTGCGCAGGAAGAAGTCGAAGACGTGCTCGCCCAGCGTCTCCGCGACCAGCTCGCTGCGCTCCATGACCTCGATCGCGTCGTGGAGCGAGCCGGGCAGCGGCTGGATGCCGAGGGCCCGGCGCTCGGCGCTGGTCAGCGTCCAGACGTTGTCCTCGGCGGCGGCGGGCAGCTCGTAGCTCTCCTCGATGCCCTTCAGCCCGGCTGCCAGGATCAGCGCGAAGGCCAGGTAGGGGTTGCACGCCGAGTCGAGCGAACGGAACTCGATGCGGGTCGAGCCGCCCTTGTGCGGCTTGTACATCGGCACCCGGACCAGGGCCGAGCGGTTGTTGTGGCCCCAGCACACGTAGGAGGGGGCCTCGCCGCCCTGCCCGGCGATGGCCTCGGCGCCGCCCCACAGCCGCTTGTAGGAGTTGACCCACTGGTTGGTGATGGCCGTGATCTCGGCGGCGTGCCTGAGCAGCCCGGCGATGAACGAGCGCCCGATCTTGGACAGCCGGTATTCGGAGCCCGCCTCGTAGAACGCGTTGCGGTCGCCCTCGAACAGCGACATGTGGGTGTGCATGCCGGAGCCGGGGTGCTCGGTGAACGGCTTGGGCATGAACGAGGCCCAGATGCCCTGCTCCAGCGCCACCTCCTTCATGACCAGGCGGAAGGTCATGATGTTGTCGGCCGTGGTGAGCGCGTCGGCGTAGCGCAGGTCGATCTCCTGCTGGCCGGGCGCGCCCTCGTGGTGGCTGAACTCGACCGAGATGCCCATCGACTCCAGCATCATGATCGCCTGGCGGCGGAAGTCGTGGCCGGAGCTGTGCGGGGTGTGGTCGAAATAGCCGCCCGGGTCGATCGGCTCGGGCCGCTGCCCCGGCTCGGGCCTGCTCTTGAGCAGGAAGAACTCGATCTCGGGGTGGGTGTAGAAGGTGAAGCCCATGTCGGCGCACTTGGCGAGTGTGCGCTTGAGCACCCAGCGCGGGTCGGCGTGGGACGGCGACCCGTCGGGCATGAGGATGTCGCAGAAGATGCGCGCGGCACCGGGCGTCTCGCTGCGCCACGGGAGGATCTGGAACGTCGCGGGGTCGGGCTTGGCGAGCATGTCGGACTCGTAGACGCGGGCGAAGCCCTCGATGGCCGAGCCGTCGAAGCCGATGCCCTCGGCGAACGCCCCTTCGAGCTCTGCCGGCGCGATCGCCACGGACTTGAGGAAGCCGAGCACGTCAGTGAACCACAGCCGGATGAACCGGATATCGCGTTCCTCGAGCGTGCGGAGCACGAACTCCTGCTGGCGGTCCACAGCATCCCCTCGTTCGACAGACAAGTGTTCGATAGAAGTGTTCGAACGAAATGTTCGACAGAAAGTACAGGCTATGTACCAGCATGCCGTGTCCGTGTTTCGCACACGTTACGGGGGTTGCCGGTGCGAGCCTCGCTGACAAAGGGCCCGCCCCGACTTACTGTGATCACGCAGTCAGTCTCGGGGGAGGCATTGGTGGCTATCGACCTGCTCAATCACAAGCTCGATCGGGCGTTCGACCACATCGACGCGGGCGGCAGGGGCGTCGTCGAGCGTGAGGACCTGCTGGGGCTGGGAGCCCGCATCCTGGTGGGCTTCGGGGAGTCCCCCACCTCGGTCACCGGGGCGAGTCTCGTGGACAGCTTCGACCGGATCTGGTCCACGCTGTCGGAGACGCTCGATCGCGACGGCTACTTCGGCATCGCGCGCCCCGACTTCCTCAGCGGGATGACCGCCGCGTTCGTCACGGGCGACCTCTACGAGCCGGTCTTCAAACCGGCCACGGTGGCCGTGGCGGAGCTGTGCGACGGCGACGCCGACGGGGAGATCCAGCCGGGCGAGTTCCGTACGATGCTGTCGGCGTTCGGCGTGGCCTACGACGACGTGGACGAGGCGTTCGACCGCCTGGACCGGGCGGGCCGGGGCACGCTGACCGTGGACGCGCTGGTGCTGGCCGCCGCCGACTACTACCGCAGCGACGACCCCAACGCCGCCGGCAACTGGCTCTTCGGACCCCTGTGACGGCCGCTGTGAACCACACAGTGAATGACACTGCGAACGACACAGCGAGCGACACAGCACGAAGCACTGCGGACCACGCAGCCGACGAACCGAAGAGCCCAGCGGAGAGCCCGGCGAAGAACATCGTGAACACGTCAGCGAAGAGCACCGAGAGCGCCACAGAAGGCCCCACGGAAAGCGCCCCTGTGAGCAGCAGCACTGTGAGCAGCCCTATGGGCAGCGCCGTGAGCAGCACTGTGAGCAGCGCCGTGAGCAGCACGTCCACCGCGTCCACCAATGTGTTCGCCACCGTCCGCACGGCCCTGCGCTCGGCCCTGGCGTCGCTGCTGCCGCTGCCGCGCAGGGGCGGCTCTGCGGCCCTGGCGCTGCTGCCGCTGACCGAGCGGGTGCCCGCGATGGCGGCGCCGTGCCGGATGCACCCGGCCGTGTACGCGATCGAGGCCGCGGTCATCGACTGGGCCAGACGCACCGGCCTGCGCGCCGACCCCGGCATCGGGTACCACCGGATGGCGGGCCGGGCGTTCGCCGAGTTCGACGCGGCCGCGGCGGCGCTGTTCGCGCAGTGGCTGACCTGGCTGTTCCATCTGGACGACGAGCTGGACGAGCGGTCGGGCCCGCTGGAGATCTTCCACGGCATGCTCATGGGCTCGGCGCGCCATCCGCTGGAGGCGGCCTTCGCCGACCTGTGGCGGGTGACGAGCGTGCGGATGAGCGACCGGTGGCGGGCGAGGTTCGCGGTGGGGCTGCAGCGCCAGTACGACGCCTGCCGCACCGAGGCCGACAACCGGACGGCCGGGCGGATGCCGACGCTGGAGGAGTACCCGGAGCTGCGCAGGGGCACGGTGGGCCCGTACCTGTACGACCTGGTCGAGCCGTGCCTGCGGGTGGAGGTGCCGGTGTGGCTGCACGAGTCGGAGCCGTGGCAGCAGCTCGTGAACGCCTGCAGCGACGTGACCGCGTGGTGCAACGACGTGGCCTCGCGGCCCAAGGAGCGCGGCGACGTGCACAACTTCGTGGTGCTGGCCATGCGCCAGCTCGGGCTGGGCGAGCGGGAGGCGACGGCCTGGGTGCTGGACCGCATCGCCGCGCGCTGCCAGGACATGCGCAAGGCCGCCAGGCGGCTGCCGCTGAACGACCTCGAGCCCAAGACGGCCAGGGACGTCAGCAAGGTCGCGTGCGCGTACCTGGCGGCGCCGCGCGCCCATCTGGACTGGCTGCTGGAGTCGAAGCGCTACGCCTGAGCCGGTGGGCGCGGGCGTCGGCAAGAACGTCAGGCGCCGGCGTCATCCGGCGCCGGCGAGCATGTCGCCGGCGAGGGTGCGGCGGTAGACGACCTGTTTGCCGACCCGCATCCCCACGGCGAGCCCGCCGCCGCTGAGCACGCTCAGGTGCTGGCTGACCGCGCCCGGTGTGAGCTCCATGCGGGTGGCCAGTGCCGAGGTGGTGGCGGGCTCGGCCAGCGCGAGCAGGATCGAGGCCCGGCTCCTGCCGATCAGCGCGGACAGCGCGCCGGGGGCGGGCGGCGGGCCCTGCTCCCACAGCGTGCCGACGCCCTGCACGGGGTAGACGAGCATCGACTGGTACGGCGCCGTCATCACGGCCACCGCGGGCCAGTAGAACGCGCTGGGCACGAGCACCAGCCCGTCACCGTGCAGACCGCCCGCGTCGCACCAGGGCCGGTCGATGATCAGCCGTTCCCCGGTCCACACCACGGCCTGGTCGAGCCCGGCGAACAGCTCGCGCGCCCCGCCCTGGGCGAGTTGCCGCGAGCGGCGCAGGACGTCGCGTTCGAGCAGGCCGTACACGCGGGGCCAGAACTCGGCGAAGCACTCCGCCCAGTACGTCTCCAGCGCGTCGGCCACCCTGGCCACACCCGCCTCGGGGTCGGCCGTGAAGCGCGCGATCACGTCCGGGTCGGTGCCGCGCACGCGCCCGGCCTCCTCACGGGCCTGTGCGGGGTCGGTCTGCCTGACCCGGTCGAGCTCCTCGGCGAAGTCCGGCATCGGCGTGTCGGGCGGCGGGGTGAGGAAGTCGGCCAGGTAGCCGCTCGGCGGCACGAGCGCGAACAGCTCACCGAGGTCGAGCCCGGCCAGCCGGGGCCGTACGGCCTTGAGCCAGGGCAGGTGGATCGACTGCCGCGCCGGCTGCTGGAGGGTGCGCAGGCTGGCCACCAGCTCCCACATAGGGGAGAACGCGAACCGGATGCGCGCCACGTCCTCCGGCTTCAGCACCCACGTGATGGTCATGCTTTTAGTGTGGGCTAAATCGTTGGCATCGCCAAGCGCGCGGATCCCACGCTTGTCCCGTGTCGAACGCCACCGCTGAGAAGCCTTCCGCGCTGCCGTCGTTCCTGCGCTCGCAGGTCGGCGGGCTGCCCCGCCCGTTCTGGGCCCTGTGGAGCGGGACCGTCGTGAACCGCCTGGGCACTATGGTCATCCCCTTCACCGGCGTCTTCCTGACGCAGAACCGCGGCCTGTCGGTGGCCGCGGCGGGCCTGGTGATGGGCGTGTTCGGGGCGGGCTCGCTGCTGTCGCAACTGCTCGCGGGCGTGCTGGCGGACCGGATCGGGCGGCGGGCCACGTTGTCGGGCGGCATGGTGGCCACGGCCGCGTTCATGCTGGCGCTGGGCTACAGCACCTCGCTGCCCGCGATCCTGGCCTCGATGTTCGCGCTCGGCCTGGTCGTCGACATCTACCGGCCCGCCTCGAACGCCCTGGTGGCCGACCTGATCTCGCCCGAGGAGCGGCCCAGGGCGTACGGGCTGCTGTTCTGGGGGATCAACCTGGGCTACTCGATCGGCGTGACGGCCGGCGGCTGGCTGGCCGAGCTGGGGTTCCTGTGGCTGTTCTGGATCGACGCGGTGTCGAGCGTGGTCTTCGCCGTGCTGGTGTGGCGGGCGGTGCCCGAGACCAGGCCGCGGGCCGACCGGTCGGCGGGCGGCTTCGGGGTGGTGCTGCGCGACCGGGTCATGGTCGGGTTCACGCTGGTGGCGCTGGGCAACGCGCTGGTCTACTCGCAGACGCTGACCATGCTGCCGGTCGCGATGACCGAGGTCGTGAAGCTTTCGCCCGGCCAGTACGGCCTGGCCATGGCGCTGAACGGGGTGCTCATCGTCGTCGTGCAGCCGCTGGTGTCGGGGTGGCTGGGGCGCAGGGACCCGGCCCGTACGTTCGCGCTCGGGCTGGCCGTGATGGGGGCGGGGTTCGCGATGACCGCGTACGTCACGAGCGTGTGGGGGCTGACCGCCACGATCGCGGTCTGGACGGCCGGGGAGATCGTCACGGCGGGCATCCCGGGCGCCGTCGTGGCCGCGCTGGCACCGGCCGAGCTGCGGGGGCGGTACGCGGGGCTGTTCGGGTTCTCGTGGTCGCTGGCGGCGGTGCTGGCTCCCGTGCTGGGCGGGCCGCTGCTGGAGCTGGGCTCGCAGGCGCTGTGGTTCACGATCGGCGGGGTCGGCGCGGCCTCGGCGGTCGGCATGCTGCTGCTGGGCCCGGCCATCAGGCGCCGCTCGGCGTGACGGCCGCGTACCCACGAGTCGCGGCCGGTACCATCGGTAACCACTCGTACCACTTTTCGTCGCTTTGACGATAAAAATCGGGGCGTACTAGGCTGTCCACGTGGCACAACTGCGCATTGCCCTCGCACAGACGAACCCGACCGTCGGCGACCTGGCGGCCAACGCCGACCGGCTGATCGCGTGGACCCGCGACGCCGCCGAGCGCGAGGCCCACCTCGCCGTCTTCACCGAGATGTTCCTCACCGGCTATCCGGTGGAGGACCTCGTGCTGCGCACGTCCTTCGTGGACGCCAGCATCAGGACGCTGGAGGAGGTGGCGCGCAGGCTGGAGCGGGAGGGCCTGGGCGAGCTGCCGGTGGTGGTCGGCTACGTCGACCGCGCCGGGCTGGCCCCCCGGGTCGGGCAGCCGAAGGGCGCCCCGCTCGACGCCGCCGCACTGCTGCACCGGGGCGAGGTGGTGACGCGCACGGCCAAGCACCACCTGCCGAACTACGGGGTGTTCGACGAATACCGCTACTTCGTCCGCGGCGACCGGCTGCCGATCTTCCGGCTGCACGGGGTCGACGTGGCCATCGCCGTCTGCGAGGACCTCTGGCAGGAGGGCGGCCCCGTGTCCGTCGTGGGGCAGGCCGGGGCCGGGCTGCTGGTCGCGCCGAACGCCTCGCCGTACGAGAAGGACAAGGACGACGTACGGCTGGAGCTGTGCGCGCGCCGGGCCCGCGAGGCCGGATGCGCGCTCGCCTACGTCAACCAGGTCGGCGGGCAGGACGAGCTGGTCTTCGACGGCGACACGGTCGTGGTGGACGGGTCGGGCGAGCTGGTGGCGCGGGCCGCCAAGTTCGAGGAGGAGCTGCTGATCGTCGACTTCGACGGGTTGCCGGAGTCGGCGGCCGAGCCGGGGACGTACCCGTACGACGCGGGCGACGGCTCCACGATCACGGTCGAGCGGCTGGTGCTGTCGTCCGAGCCCGTCGCGCCGTACGAGCCGCTGCCCGCCCGCGTCGCCGAGTCGCTCGACCCGAGCGCCGAGGTGTACTCGGCCCTCGTGCTGGCGGTACGCGACTACGTGGTCAAGAACGGCTTCGAGTCGGTCATCCTGGGCCTGTCGGGCGGCATCGACTCGGCCCTGACCGCCACGATCGCCTCCGACGCGATCGGCCCCGAGCGCGTCAACGTGGTGCTCATGCCCTCCCGCTACTCCTCCGACCACTCGGTCGGCGACGCCGAGGAGCTGGTACGCAGGCAGGGCGTCACGGCTCGGGTGGTGCCGATCGCGGAGATCGTCAACGCGTACGAGAAGGAGATCGAGCTGTCGGGCCTGGCCGCGGAGAACCTCCAGGCCAGGGTGCGCGGCATGATCCTCATGGGCCTGTCGAACGAGCACGGCCACCTCGTGCTGACCACGGGCAACAAGAGCGAGCTGGCCACCGGCTACTCCACCCTCTACGGCGACTCGGCCGGGGGCTTCGCGCCGATCAAGGACGTGCCGAAGACGATGGTGTGGGAGCTGGCCAGGTGGCGCAACGACCACTCCGGCCCCGGGTTCCTGCTCCAGGCCGAGCGCCCGATCCCGGAGAGCTCGATCGTCAAGGAGCCCAGCGCGGAGCTGCGGCCCGACCAGCGCGACACCGACTCGCTGCCGCCGTACGAGGTGCTCGACCGGCTGCTGGACGACTACGTGGAGAAGGACATGGGCTCGCGGGAGCTCATCGCGGCAGGGCACGATCCGGCGCTGGTGACGCGGGTGATCCGGCTGGTGGACCTGGCGGAGTACAAGCGGCGGCAGTATCCGCCCGGCCCCAAGATCACGCCGAAGAACTTCGGGCGTGACCGCCGCCTGCCCATCACCAACCGCTGGCGGGAGACCACCGGCTAGGGACTGGCCTCTCTCCTCCCGCGTACGAAAGCGCCGTCGCCCTCACTCGGGCGGCGGCGCTTTCGCGTGCCCTGGCCCCTGCCGGACGACTGGCGGAACGCGTAACCAGTGGGTTACACTTTCTCCCGTGGACGACGTGGCAGGGGCGATCGCGGATCCGGTGCGCCGGGAGATTCTCGTCATGCTGCTGCGGGACGGGGCGCTGCCGGCGGGCGAGATCGCCGACCGGTTCGCGATCAGCCGGCCCGCGGTGAGCCGCCATCTGCGCGTGCTCAGGCAGAGCGGGCTCGTACGCGCCGAGCTGACCGGACGGCAGCGCCTCTACACGCTCGACCCCGGGCCGTTCACCGCGCTGGCCGCCTGGCTGACCCCGTTCCTGCGGCCCGCCGGGTGGGAGCACCGCCTCGACGCGCTGGAGACGGAGGTCTACCGCACGCGCCGCGAACGCCGGGCCACCCAGTCCCAGTCCCAGTCCCAGTCCCAGGTTCAGCACGACACTCAGTTCGAGCGAGAGGAGAGCGCAAGGTGAGCCCCATTCCCATTGGCAGGCTGTTCAAGACCGGTGAGGGCAGCGACCTCGTCCTGACCAGGACCTTCCGCGCGTCCGCCGAGGACGTCTGGCTCAGCGTCACCGAGTCCGACCGCACGGCCCGGTGGTTCGGCCCGTGGGAGGGCGACGCGGGGCCGGGCCGTACGATCAAGGTGCAGTTGCTCTTCGAGGAGCAGCAGCCCTGGTGCGACCTGCGCATCGAAGCCTGCGAGCCGCCGCATCGTCTGGAGGTCACGTCGCTGGACGAGTTCGGCGCCTGGCGGATCGAGCTGCTGCTCACCGAGGCCGACGGGGTGACGGAGCTGCGGTTCGTCCAGCACCTCGACTCGGACGACGGCGTCGGCGAGATCGGCCCCGGTTGGGAGTTCTACCTCGACCAGCTCGTGGCCTCCCGCGACGGCTCCCCCGCCGTGGCCTTCGACGACTACTACCCCTCGATGCGGGCGTACTACGAGGGCCTGCGGGGCTGACCCGCTGAAGGACTGCGGGGCCGAGGGGAACTGTCGGTGCCGTCTGGCACAGTTGGCGCGTGGCTCAACCCCTGAAAGATCTGATCAACACGCGGTCGGTGGCGGTGCTGGCCGACGGGCTGGCCGCCGCTTGGGCGCCGTTCGACCGTGATCGCTTCGTCGCGCGGGCCCTGGCCGGGCTCGACGGGCTGGAGCTGAAGGGGCGCGTCGCGCACGTGGCGGCGGCCCTGCACGACGCGCTGCCGCTGCCCTACCCTCAGGCCGCCGAGCTGGTGCGCGAGTGCGCCGGGCACGTGCCGCTCGACCTGTGGAGCGGGTGGCCGGCCACCGAGCACACCGCCGTCCAGGGGCTCGGCCACCTGCGTGCCGCGATGGACACGCTGGCCGTGCTCACGCCGTTCGCGACGGGTGAGTTCGCCGTGCGTCCCTTCCTCCGGCACCATCGCGACGACGCACTCAAGATCATGTTCGAGTGGGCGGAGTCGCCCGACGAGCACCTGCGCCGCCTGGCCTCGGAGGGCTCGCGCCCGCGCCTGCCGTGGGCCGGGCGGGTCGAGTGGCTGATGTCGCCTGGTCCCACGCTGCCCCTGCTCGACCGGCTGCGCGACGACCCGAGCGAATACGTCCGCCGCTCGGTCGCCAACCACGTCAACGACCTGGCCAAAGACCATCCCGATGAGGCGCTCGGGCTGCTGGCCCGGTGGCGTTCCGACGGCGGTTCGCACGTGGAGAGGGTGCTGCGGCACGCGGTGCGCGGGCTGCTGCGCGCGGGCCATCCCGAGGCGCTGGCGCTGGTGGGCGCGACCCCGGGCAGCGGCTCGGTCGACGCGCTGACCCTCGAGTCCGGCACGGTCGCGGTGGGCGAGCGGCTGGGCTTCACGGTCGCGGTGACGTCCGGCGCGGCGGGGCCGGTGCTGCTGAAATACGCGATCCGGCGGGCGGGCTCGCGGCGGGTGTTCCATCTGGGGCAGCGGGAGGCGGGCGGGCCTGGCGAGACGTTCACGCTGCGCAAGAGCCACTCCTTCCGTCCGGTCACCACGCGCGACGAGCCGCCGGGCGACAGGGAGCTCGACGTGATCGTCAACGGGCGAGTGGCGGCGAGCGTCCCGTTTACCCTGGTCCGATGACTTCTACGGCGCGCGAGCCGCGCGACTCCGAGCTGCTCCGGATCGAGCTGGGCGTCATCTGGCGCCTCGACGGGCTCGGCCGCCTGCCCGGGCCGGAAGACCTGGTGATCGGCGTGGCGGCCGACGGCATGGTGGCGGCCGTGGCGAGCGTCGTGCCCGACCCGCTGGCCGGGCGCCTGCTCTCGCTCGTCGCCGACGGCGGGGAGCTGCCCGACGTGGTGGTGGGGTGCCAGGCGCTGCTGGGCGGCATGGGGGTGGCCGTTTCCAGGGGGCCGAGCTATCTGGTGGAGCCGCCTTTGGGGTATGACGCGGGGGTGGAGGTGCTGACGTCCGCCGTCCCCGCCCACGCCCGGCTCGTACGTCCGCTGCGGCCGGGCAACTGGGAGCCCGGCGAGTGGGACGACCTGCTCGGCGGGCGTGAGGGCGCACCCTGGGCGATGATCGTCGAGGACGGGCAGGTGGCCGCCGTCTGCCACACGGCCCGCCTGACCCCGGCCGGGGCGGAGGCGGGCACGTGGACGGCGCCCGCCTACCGGGGGCGCGGCTACGCCGCCGCGACCACCGCCGCCTGGTCGGGGCTGCTGCCCGACACCCGGCTCTTCTACAGCACGAGCGCTGACAACCGTTCCTCCCAGCGCGTCGCCGAACGCCTCGGCCTCCGTCCCATCGGCCACCTCTGGAAGCTGACCGCCTGACGGGCCACCCCACCAACGCGCCCACCACGCGGTGCCCCAACCAGCGGGTGACGCCCGCACCGCGTGGTGTTCAGCTGTCCGGGTGTTCGGTCGTCCAGGCGTCCAGGCGCTCGGTCGTCCGAGCGTCCGGGCGTTCAGGTGTCCGGGCGTTTAGACGTCCGGCGCCGTGTGGTGTGACGCCCACGCCATCCGGCACCTCGCCCGGTGGCAGCGTGGCGGGTGGCCTCGGGCGGGCTGGTCAGGAGTCGTCCGAGTGGAGTACCTCGTGCTGCCACTGCGCGCGTGGCTGGGTGTGCAGGTGCCAGTAGTGTTCGGCGATGTCGTCAGGGGCGAACGCAGTCCCCGGGGCCACCGGACCGGCGACGGTGACGCTGGCCACGTGTATCCCTGACGGGCCGTACTCCTCGTCCAGCATCGCCACCAGCGTCCGTACCCCGGCCTTGCCCAGGGAGAGGCTGACGTACTGGGCCTTGGGCTGCGGCATGCCGCCCGTGACGAGGAACGTGCCGTTGCCGCGCCGCGCCATCGCGGGCACCACGTGTGCGGCCGTGACCAGCGCGCCCACCACGTTGACCGCCCACGCGTCGAGCTGCGCCCGCGCGTTCGCCTCGCCCGGCGAGTCCGGGCGGATGATCGCGGCGTTGTACACCACGACGTCCGGCGTGCCCAGCTCGCCCACCGCCGCGTCGAGCGCGGCGCGCAACTCGTCCTCGTCGGCGCAGTCCGCCCGGTACGCCGAGGCCCCCTCCAGGTCGAGCGTGCTTCCGGTACGCGACACGAGCGCCACCCGCAGCCTCTCCCTCGCGAACCGATGGGCCACGGACCGGCCGATTCCCGGCCCCGCCCCGATGATCAGCGCTCCTGGCATCGATGTACTCCTTCACGTTGTTGTCAGTGGCAGTTCGCGACGCTAAGGCGTCACATCCATGTGAAGGTCAAGGGAACGCATGAGGATCGGTGACCTGGCCCACCGGACCGGGGTGAACAGGCGGCTGCTGCGCTACTACGAGGAGCAGGGGCTGCTCCGCCCGCGACGGCTGCCCAACGGCTACCGCGAGTACGGGGAGGCGGACGTGGCCGCCGTACGCCACATCCGGACGATGCTCGCCGCCGGGCTGCCCACGTCCGTCATCGCCCGGCTGCTCGACTGTGTGCACGATGACGGCGAGCGGATGGTGCCCAGCGCCTGCCCCGGCATGGTCAGCAGCCTGCGGCGGGAACGCCGGCGCCTGGCCGAGACGATCGACCGGCTCCAGACGTCGCAGCGAGCCCTCGACACCCTGCTCGACACCCTGCCCAGCACCCTGCCCGACACTCTGCCCGACACCGAACGCACCGCCACGCCCGGCACCCGCACCCGGAACCGGGCTCCACACCAGTCCTGACACCTCGCCCCGCGCCATGCTCAGCACCATGTCCGGTCACCTGCCCGGTAGCACGTCCGCCACCGCCCGGCAGTACGCCCGGTGGCGTGCCCGGCAAGCCGTTCGGTGGCCGACCTGCGCGTTCGGCGGCCTTCTGCTCTCGATCGGAGGTGCTGATGCGAAGGGTCAGAGATCGCGTAGCGCGAGTGCCTCGGCGTCGGTCAGGCCCCGGCGAGCGCCCGCGCGGAGCCGGGCCCGCACCTGCGCGCTCGTACGCGGCCGGTACTTCGGCTGACGCCCGCACCCGCACGGCTCGAAGCCCTCGTACCGCAGCCCCGCCGTCAGCACCGTGGCCACGGCCCGCCAGCGGCGCTCGTCTCCCCGGCGCGGCGCGGCGAAGTCGTGCCCCGCGTAGAGCATGGGCTGCCGGCAGCGCGGGCACCGGTGCTCGCCTCTGACCCAGGGCTGCTTGTGGCTACGCCGACACGGCACACACACGTAGTGGACCTTGTAGAAGACCATGCCGTAGGTGCACATGCCGCCCACGCTACCCAAGAAAGATCAGGGCCCCGGTCCGCGACCCCGGAATGGCACGGGCCGGACGGGTGCCGATGGATCTGCGATGATCGTGGGGCCATGACGGAGATGACACACTGCGTCACGTGCGGCGGCACCGTGGCCCCCGACGGCCACTGCTGGGACTGCGGCACCCCGCAACCGGCCTTCCGCTCGCACCTGGAGCTCACTGTGGGCGGCGCGGCCGGGGTCAGCGAACGTGGCCCGCGGCGAGGGGTGAACTCCGACGCGATGGCCCTGGTCAGGGCGGGAGTGTGGACGGTCGGGGCGGTGTGCGACGGCGTCTCCATGGCGCCGCGTGCGGACCGCGCCGCCCGGGTGGCCGCCTACACCGGCGCGGCGACGACGGCCGCGCGGCTGCGGACAGGGGCCCTGCCGGAGACGGCGCTCGTGGCGGGCGCACTCCACGCGGCCCGCGCGGTGGCGTCCCTGACCGCGATCCGCGCGACCGTCCCCCCACCCGGCCCCGCAGAAGGGGCGGACCACCGCACGATCCCAGACCCGGCACGCGTGGAGAATCGCACGATCCCGGAACCGGCACGCGCGAACCACCGCACGATCCCAGACCCGGCACACACGGACCACCGCACGACCCCAGACCCGGCACACACGGACCACCGCACGACCCCAGACCCGGCACACACGGACCACCGCACGACCCCAGACCCGGCACACACGGACCACCGCACGACCCCAGACCCGGCGCGCGCGGAGCATCGCACGGCCCTGAGTGCGGCGTGGGCGGGGCTCGGCGTCGGGGCGCCGTCCTGCACGTACGTCGCGGGGGTCGTGGGGCCGGAGGGCGTCTGGAGTTGCTGGATCGGTGACAGCCGAGCGTACTGGCTGCCGGGCGAGGGCCTCGGGATGGCGCTGACCGAGGACGACACGGGTGAGCACGAGGCGCTGTCCGCCTGGCTCGGCGCCGACGCCGGGCCTTCGAAGCCCCGCCTGCGCAGCTACCAGCCCAGAGTGCCCGGCCGCCTGCTCCTCTGCACGGACGGCCTGTGGCGCCACCTCCCGGACGCGGCCTCCCTGCGCGTCCACGCCCTCCCCGGCGACCCGCTGGCCGCCGCCCGCTCGCTCATCGCGTACGCCCTCGGCGCGGGCGGCCAGGACGACGTCACGGCCCTCCTCATCGACGTCCACCCCGGCGACCACCCCGGCGACCATGCCGACGACCATGCCGGCGACCTCCACCGGCAGGCCCCACCGACGTCCGACGCTCGCGGAGCCGCCACCACAGGGCCTACGCGGGTCGCAGGCGTCCCGCGATCCCGTCGAGGATGAGGTCGAGGCCCAGGCGGAACTGGCCGTCGAAGTCCCCGTCATCCACCTGGGCGAGGCCGCCGAGGTCGGCCGCGTGCTCGTTCAGATGGTCGGCCACCCTGGCACGGAGCCCGGCGTCGGCCGCGGGCGTGCGGACCGTGTCCCACCAGGTGTTCTCGGCGGCGACGAACCCGTTGACGTAGGAGGACAGCGTCCCGACCGCCGCCGTCAGCTCGGGCCCGTGCAGGCCCGCGCGGGCGAGGGCGGCGTAGATGACGCGGGAGCGGGCCAGCGCGTTCGGCCCCAGCAGGGGGCGGGTGGCGGTGAGCGCGGGCATCCAGGGGTGGCGGCGCATGACCTGTCTGCTGCGCGTGAGCTGGCGGACCAGTAGCTCGCGCCACGGGTCGCCCGCCCGCGGCTCGTCGACCTCGCCGATCACCTCGTCGAGGGCCAGGTCGAGCACGTCCTCCCGGCTCTGGACGTACTCGTAGAGCGACATCGTGCCCGCGCGCAGGCGGGCGGCGAGCGCGCGCATGGAGAAGCCTGTCACGCCCTCGGCGTCGAGGAGGGCGACGGCCGCCGCCACGATGCGCTCGCGGGAGAGCCGTGGCCTGCGCGGACGGTCGTCGTCGCGGAACCAGATCGACTCGGGCATCCCACACCTTCCGTGCGCTGCCTTCCGTGCACTGTACGGAAAACCGTACGGCTAGCTTGGGCGGCCCGGCGAGATGGAGGAGGACCTCATGGGATGGCAGCGGGACCACGCGATGCTGGCGCTGCGGCTCAACCGGCTGCTGACCGGCGGCAGGGCGGGCGACGCGGGAGCGGCGGGCACGGCGCTCATCTACCGCGGCCCGGCGGAGTGGAGTGAGCGGGCCGCGGCCGAGCCGCCCGCCGTTCCCGGAGCGCTGGCGGAGGAGGCGGAGCGGCTGATGGAGCAGGCGCCGTCCGCCTACCTGGCCGCCCACGTACGGGCCGTCCGCGCCGTGGCCCGCCACCTGGACGGCGAACGGCTCCCGCTCGCCGACTACGCCCGGGAGTGCCTGGGCCTGGAGCCGCGGTGGGTGCCGGAGGAGGTGTTCGAGCGGGCGCACGCCGAACTGGACGCGGCCCTGCCGAAGGCCCCCGGCTCGGTCGGCGACCGGCTGCGGGCCTGGCAGGCGGCCCGTACGCTCGGCGACATCGACCGACTGCCCGCCCTGGTGGACCGGGCGGTGGCCGAGACCAGGGCTCGTACGAACGCCATCGTCCCGCTGCCGTCAGGGGAGGTGGTGCGATGCCGGTTGGTGGAGGGGGTGGCCTTCCACGGGGCGGGCGACTACGAGGGCGGGCTGAGGTCCACGATCCACATCAACAAGGCGATCCCGTTCAACCTGGCCGACCTGCTGTATCTGGTCTCCCACGAGGGCCATCCCGGGCACATCGCCGAGTCGGTGCTGAAGGAGCCGCGGCTGGGCGAGTGGCAGCGGGTGCGGTTCATGCTCTCGCCGTCGTTCGTGCTCAGCGAGGGGCTCGGGCTGCTGGCGCAGGAGGTGCTGTTCCCCGGGAACGAGGCACGCGACTGGCTGAACGCGTACGTCTACCCGGAGGTCGGCCTGCCGCCGGACGACGTCGATCTGGCGGCCGTGCACCACGCCAAGAACGTGTTGTGGGGCGTCTGGGGCAACGCCACCTTCCTGGCGGCCGAGGGGCGAGGCGATGCCGAGGTGGCCGCGTACCTGTCGAGGTGGTCGCTCTACGGCGACGGCGAGGTCGCGGCCGTGCTCGGGCAGCTCAGGCCGTCGCCGATGAGCCCGTACGTCTTCGGCTATTTCCATGGCTGGGAGCTGCTGCGGCGCTGGGTGCGCGGGCCGGAGCAGGTCCGCCGCCTGCTCACCGAGGCGTTGCTGCCCGCCGACGTGACCGCCTGACCCCGGCCTAGTCTTTCCGCGCGCGCCGCTCGATCAACTGCTCTACCCCGTCGAGCAGCAGGTCGAGGCCGAAGCGGAAGTCCGCGTCGTCCGCCCAGCCCTCGGCGCCGTGCATGACGCCCGCGCGCATGACCGCCGACAGCGCGGGATAGGTCTCGGGGTCGAGCACCTCGACCAGCAGGTCGCCCCAGTCGGCGGCCCCCTCGATCCCGGTGTGGTCGTGCTCGGGGAACCCCGCCGTCGCCGAGAGCACGAGCGCCGCGTCGGTGAGCGCGTAGCCGGTCAGGGTGCTGGCCACGTTGAGCCTCTCCCCGTCGTCGAGGCCCGTGCCGTCGAGCGCGGCCAGCGCCCGGTCCAGCCAGAGCAGCCGGCGCGGGCCCAGGGGTGGGGAGAGGCGGGAGATCGACAGCACCCAGGGGTGCGCGAGCAGGAGGTCGCGCTGGACGCGGGTCCACAGGGCGAGGTAGTCGCGCCAGTGCCGGCCCGCGGGCTCGGGCGGCAGCGGGGCCACCCCGTCGGCCATCGCGGTGAGCAGGTCTTCCTTGCTGTCGACGTACCGGTAGAGGGCCGTCGTCGCCACCTCCACCCGCGAGGCCACGCTCGCCATCGAGACGCCGGCCAGCCCTTCGGAGTCGGCGATCTCGATGGCGGCCGCGGTGATCGTGGCCAGGTCGAGGCGTGGCCTCGGGCCCCTGCGCGGCACGGGTTCGCGCCCCCACATCCGCTGCAGCATGGGGGGCAGCGCCCGTTCCTTCGCCATCGAACTCCTCCTTGACTCGCTCATAGGATTCTGCATTACGATAAAACTATGAACGTCATACACAGTACGACATTCACAGATGCCATCCACGCCCGAGGGCTCACCAAGTCGTTCGGCGCCACGCGGGTGCTGGCCGGAATCGACCTGGCCGTGCCCACCGGATCGCTGGTGGCCCTGCTGGGGCCCAACGGGTCGGGCAAGACGACGACCGTACGGATCCTGACCACGCTGCTCGCCCCCGACGGCGGCACCGCCGTGGTCGGCGGGCACGACGTGACGCGCGAGGGCGTGGCCGTGCGCCGCGTCATCGGGCTGACCTCGCAGCAGGCCACCGTGGACGACCTGCTGACCGGGCGGGAGAACCTGGAGCTGTTCGCCGGTCTCTACCACCTCGGCGGGCAGCGGGCCCGGCACCGGGCGACGGAGCTGCTGGAGCTCTTCGGCCTGGCCGACGCCGCCAACCGGCGGGCGGGCACGTACTCCGGGGGCATGCGCCGCCGCCTCGACCTGGCCGCCAGCATGGTGGCGGCCCCGCCGATCCTGTTCCTGGACGAGCCCACGACCGGCCTCGACCCCCGCAGCAGGGCCGACCTGTGGGCCGTGATCCGCGAGCTGGTCGCGTCCGGCACCACGATCCTGCTCACCACGCAGTACCTGGAGGAGGCCGACCAGCTCGCCGACCGCGTCGTGGTGATCAACGGCGGCCGGGTCGTCGCCGACGACTCCCCCGAGGCGCTCAAGCGCCAGGTCGGCTCGGAGCGCCTGGCGCTGCGCCCGGCGCGGGCCGTGGACCTGTCCAGGGCGGGCGCCGTACTGGCCGGGTCGGGGGCCTATCTCGACGCCGAGTCCAGGGAGCTGACGCTGGCCCTCCACGACGCCGACCACCTGCGCCGCACGCTCGACCTGCTGCACACGGCGGGCATCGCCGTCGCGCGCGTGGAGCTGCGCACCCCCACCCTGGACGACGTCTTCTTCGAGCTCACGGCGGCCGCGGCATGAGCGGCCCCGTCACCGCCGCCGCCGACCTGCGCCGGCTGGTCGTCCGCGACCTGCGCCGCGAGCTGCGCGTGCTGGACGGCCTCATCGTCAACACCGCCCTGCCCGTGATCATCATGATCCTCTTCGTGTACGTGTTCGGCGGCGCGATCACGACCGGCTCCAGCGGGCTCGACTACATCGACTTCGTCGTGCCCGCCGTGCTGCTCATGTCCGGCGGGTACGGCGCGGCGCTCACCGCCGTGACCATCTCCGACGAGATGACCGGCGGCATGATCGACCGGTTCCGGACCCTGCCGATCAGCGCCTGGGTGGTCCCCGCCGGGCACATCGTGGCCTCGGTGCTGCGCAACGTGGCCTCCTCCGCCATCGCGCTGGCCGCCGCGCTCCTGCTCGGCTTCCGGCCGAACGCCACGCTCTCCGACTGGCTGCTGGTGCTGGCCCTGGTGACGGCGTACGTGCTGGCGCTGTCCACGCTGGCCGCGCTGTGGGGGCTGCTGGTGAAGTCGTCGCAGGCGGCCGGGGCGTTCAGCTTCGTCGTGCTGTTCACGCCGTACCTGTCGGACGGGATCGTCCCCGCCGAGACCATGCCGGCGGTGCTGCGCGCGTTCGCCGCCAACCAGCCGCTCACGCCCATCATCGACACGATGCGGGCGCTGCTGCTGGACCAGCCCATGGGCTCCGCCGGCCTCGTCGCGGTGGCCTGGCTCGCGGGTACGGTCGTGGTCGGCCTGCCGATCGCGGCCCTGCTGTTCCGGCGCAGGACGGCGGCCTGAGGCTCTGGCGCAGGCCGGGAGGAGGGACGGCGCCTCAGGGGGCCAGGCCGCGCAGGACGGTGTCCACGACGCGTTCGGCCAGGTCGGGCGCGAGGTCTCCGGCCGGCCCCCACTTGGTCTGGTGGATCATGGTGCCGGAGATGACGGCTATGGCCAGGTCGACGTCGAGGTCGGCTCTCAGCTCGCCGGTGGCGATGCCCCGTTCGACCACGGCGCGCATGGCCAGCCGGCGCGGCTCGACCGCCCGCTTGACGAAGCGCTCCATCAGGCGCGGGTAGCGGTCGGCCTCGCTCATCGCGATGTTCATCACGCAGCGGGTACGGGCCTGCCCCGACTCCTGGCGCATCGCGTCGACCAGGCTGATCAGGTCGTCGCGTACGGACGTGCCGGACAGCGGGGGCAGCGGCGCCTTGAGCGTGGCCAGCGCGTCGACGACCAGATCCTCCTTGTTGGACCAGCGCCGATAGATCGTCGTCTTGCCGACGCCCGCCCTCGCGGCGATCGCCTCGATCGTCAGCTCGGACACCCCCATGCCCTCGCCGATCAGATCGAGAGTCGCGTCGACAATCGCCTTCTCGGCCTTCTCACTGCGCGGACGGCCCGCCGGGCGGGCGGCCCCAGATTCCTGGATCGACATCGCGGCCTCACCATACATCTCCAGCGCCGTGGCGCTGTCTTCCCGGGCGGGCGGGGAGCATGCGATCGTACGCGCTCCCCGCCGTCTCTCCCCGTAATGATCCATACGTTCCCATCGTCGCACCGATCATCCGGCCGACGACGACAACGCGGGCTCCTTCTGCGTCGCGTGCTTGGCGGGACGGACCTTGCCCGGCATCCACCTGGCCACCACCACGATGCCGAGCAGCCCGACCGCCGCCGAGACCAGCGCCGTCACGTGCATGCCGTCGATGAACGCGGTGAACGCCGGCTGGACCAGCGCCTGGCCCCTCTCGCCCAGCGACTGCACGACGCCCATCGTCGCCATGATCGACTCACCGGCCGCGTGCTGCGCCCCCGAGGGCAGCCCGGCCAGCGCGGGCGCGATCTCCCCGCGGTAGCTGGAGGACAGGACCGAGCCGAGCACGGCCACGCCGAGCGCGCCGGACACCTGGCGGACGGTGTTGCTCATGGCCGAGCCGACACCGGCCTTCTCCCTGGGCAGCGACTCCATGATGGCCGTCGTCGCGGGCGGCATGATGTTGGCCATCGCGGCGCCCTGGATGAAGAAGACGGCCTCGATCAGCACGATCGGCGTGTTCTGGTCCATGAGCGCGTAGCTGCCCAGCGCCAGCGTCACCACGATCATGCTCACGGTGGCCGACAGCTTGGCGCCGAACCGCTCGTTCACCCGCTGGCTGAGCGGGGCGAAGATGAGCTGCGCCGCGGCGAACGGGATCATCAGCGCGCCCGCCTGCACCGGCGTGAACCCCAGCACGATCTGCAGGTAGAACGTCAGGAAGAACATCCCGCCCATCATCGCGAAGAAGACGATGCCCATCATGCCGATGGCCGAGCTGAAGCGCACGTTGGTGAAGCTGCGCACGTCGAAGACCGGGTGGTCGATGCGCCGCTCCCACCACACGAACGCGCCCAGCACCGCCACCCCGAACAGCGTCGGGACCAGCACCTCGGCGCTCGCCACGGTGGCCAGCTCGCCGCCGCGGATGATGCCGTACACGATGGACACCAGACCGATGATCGACAGCAGCACGCCGACCGGGTCGAGCCTGGACGGCTTCGGGTCGCGCGACTCCGGCACGATGGTCGCGATGAGGATCATGCTGATGATCACGATGGGCACGTTGATCAGGAAGACCGAGCCCCACCAGAAGTGCTCGATCAGCAGGCCGCCGGAGATGGGCCCGATCGCCACCGCGAGCCCCACGCCCGCGGCCCAGATCCCGATCGCCCTGCCCCGCTCACTGGGCGGGAAGACGTTGGAGATGATCGCCAGCGTGGCCGGCATGATCGCCGCCCCGCCGATGCCCATCGCCGCCCTGGCCAGGATGAGCTGCATCGGATCCTGCGCGTACGCGCTGGCCAGCGAGGCCAGCCCGAACAGCGCCATACCGATGAACAACATCCGCTTTCTGCCTGTTCGGTCGCCGATCACGCCGAAGGTGAACAACAGACCGGCGAACACCAGCGTGTAGGAGTTGATCGCCCATTCCAGCTCACTCTGGGTGGCGCCCAAACCGACGGTCTTGTCGGCGATGGTCTTCATCGCCACGTTCAGGATCGTGTTGTCGAGCACGACCGCCAGCAGGCTGAACACCAGCACGCCGAGGATGCCCCATCGGCGTGGATGTCCCGAGTCCGGGTCCATGGAGGAAATCCTTAATTTCGATACGGATAAGTTTCGCAACGTCACCGTATCGCATGCTATTCCGATACGCAACGGTCTCGTTTCGTAAATATCCGGTGAACTACCGCACACCACCACATAACGGACACACTGCGCCTCGGCCCACCCCCGGCCCAGCCGCCACCCCCGCCCCGCTCGGCCCACGCCGAACGAGCCCGTGCGACTGGGCCGATTTCCCGCACCCCAGGAGAAGCCCCCGCTTTACTCCCGGGGCGCCGCTCTCACTCCCGCGCCGTCGACGCGGCGGCCGGTCCTGCCGCCTCCATCCGCGTCTCCGTCCGCGCCTGCGCGGACGGCTCCTCCGGGGCCTCGGCGGGCAGCCCGGCACCGATCGGCCGACGGCGCCAGAAGGGCAGGGCGATGACCACCATGGCCACCCCCACCAGCCCCGCCACCACGAACGCCCACTCCGGCCCGCTCCCGTCGATGATCGCCCCCGCGATGGGCGCCGAGGCCGCGCCGCCGACCAGCAGGGCGGTGCCGTGGAAGCCCATCGCCTCACCCCGGGCCGCGCCGGGCACCCAGCGGCTCAGCACGTCGACCGTGGACGACAACGACGGCGCGCACAGCAGCCCCGCGGGCACCAGGGCCAGCACGATCCACTGCCAGCCGTCCGCGGCCAGGCCCACCGGGATCGTCAGCAGGCCCATGCCCGCGATCAGCGCCAAGGGGGACGCGCCCCGCGAGAGCCCGCCGTACACGAAGCCGCCGACGAGCGAGTACACGCACCAGATGGCCACCGCCAGCCCCACCCACGCGGTCTGGCCGGCGTGGTTGATGGTGGCGACCAGGGCCAGCTCGGTCGCCGTGAGCACGAACGTGGCCGCCGCGGTCGTGCCGAGCAACGCCACGAACGCCGGGGTGAGCCACTGCCGCCTGGGCACCCTCACCTCCCGCTCCGCGGCCTCCGCGGCCTCCGCGACCTCCGCGGCCGAGCGGGTGGGCGGGTTGAGCAGGATCAGGCCGAGGCCGGCCACCGTCATGCCGACGCCGATGACCGTCATGGTCACGCCGCTGCCGAGCGTCGTGATGCCCGCGACGGCCAGCGCCGGGCCCAGCATGTAGGACAGCTCGACCACCATCGAGTCGAGCGCGAACCCACTGCGCCGCTGTTCGACCGGGATCATGGCGGCCAGGCACTGCCGGGTCACGCTGAAGACGGGCAGCGCCAGCAGCCCGGCCACGGCCGCCGCCGCGACCAGGGCCGGGAACGGCAGCGCCCACGCGCACGCCCAGAACGCCGCCTGCACCACGGTGGTCACCGTGAGCACGGGACGCAGCCCGTGCCTGTCGACGAACCTTCCCGACAGCGGGGCGCCGATCGCCATGCCGACGGTGCTGGCCGTGGCGATCAGACCGGCTTTGCCGTATCCCAGGTGCATCACCTCGGCCACGTGCAGGGTCAGCGCCATGCCCGTGGCGGTGGACGGCACCCGCGCCATCAGCCCCACCAGGAGCAACGTGGGGACGCCCGGGAGTTTGAGCAGTCGTCGGTAAGGGTCGAGAGCCATGATTGTTCGTTACCTCCGCGTAGATTGTGGCAAGAGGCACTGACAGTTTCGCCACCGGTTTTCCGCTATGTCGGTGCATGGCATCATCGGGGGGAGTCCGGGGACGCCACTGGGGCGCCTCGAGACGTTCTTGGAGGGTTACTCATGTCCTCTTCGACCACTTCGACCACGCTGTACGGGGGCGCGTCCGGGCGCCGCGTCACCGTCCGCGACCTCACCGCCGCCAAGGAGCGCGGAGAGCGGTGGCCCATGGTCACCGCCTACGACGCGATGACGGCGAAGGTGTTCGACTCGGCGGGCATCCCGGTCCTGCTGGTGGGCGACTCGGCGGCCATGGTCGTCTACGGCTACGACTCCACCCTGCCGGTGACGGTCGACGATCTGCTGCCGCTCACGGCGGCCGTCGTACGCGGCTCGTCACGCGCGCTCGTGGTGGCCGACCTGCCGTTCGGGTCCTACCAGGGCTCGCCGCGGCAGGCGCTGGAGTCGGCGACCCGGTTCATGAAGGAGGCGGGCGCCCACGCGGTCAAGCTGGAGGGTGGCCGCCGGGTGCTGCCGCAGGTCGAGGCGCTGGTCTCGGCGGGCGTGCCGGTCATGGCGCACCTGGGCCTGACCCCGCAGTCGGTCAACGTCATGGGCGGCTACCGCGTCCAGGGGCGCGGCCAGGCCGGCGACGAGCTGATGGCGGACGCGAAGGACCTGGAGCGGGCCGGGGCGTTCTCGGTGGTGCTCGAATGCGTGCCCGCCGACCTGGCGCAGCGGGTGACCACGTCGCTGGCCATCCCCACGATCGGCATCGGGGCGGGGGCGGCGACGGACGCGCAGGTGCTGGTGTGGCAGGACCTGATGGGGCTGACGCCGCGCCCGGCCAAGTTCGTCAAGCGCTACGCGGATCTGGACACCGAGCTGGACCGCGCCGTCCGCGCCTTCGCCGACGACGTGGTGTCCGGCGCCTTCCCGGCACCGGAGCACTCCTACCAGTGACCGTCCGCCGCTGACCGCGGGCCACCGACTCCGGGGCGGTGCTCAGGCGGTGGTGAGGGTGCCCGGGTCGGTGTTCGACCCGCACACCACCACCGCCACCCGCTCCCCGGGCGCCGGACGGTAGACGCCGGACAGCAGCGCCGCGTAGGCGGCCGCGCCCGCGGGCTCGGCCGCCAGCCGGTGCCGTTCCCAGAGCGTACGCCGCGCCGCCACGATGGCCTCGTCCGTCACGAGCACGCTGTCCACCCGCGGCCCCGACAGGACCTCGAACGCCAGCCCGCCGAGCGTGGAGGCCCCCAGAGCGTCGGCCCCCACGCCCCCGACCTCCACCGGCACTGGCCCGCCCGCCCGGAGCGCGGCGTTCAGGGTCGGGATCCGTTCGGGCTCGACGGCCACGATCCGCGGCCCGCCGCCGGGCGTGACCGTGCCCAGGGCGATCCCCGCCGCGAAGCCGCCCCCGCCCACGGCCGCCAGTACGGTGTCCACCTCCCCGATCTGCTCCACCAGCTCCAGCCCGGTCGTCCCCTGCCCCGCCACCACCTCGGGCTGGTCGTAGGCGTGCACCTGCAGCGCCCCGGTCTCGGCGGCCCGCTTGGCGGCGGCCTCGGCGGCCTCGGCGTAGATGACCCCGGTCTGCGTGATCCGCGCGCCCAGGGCCGCCAGCCCGGCCACCTTCACCGGGCTGGTCACCTCGGGCACGAAGATCTCCGCCCGCGCCCCCAGCGCCCGCGCCGTGAAGGCCACCGCCAGCCCGTGGTTGCCCCCGCTGGCGGCGATCACCCCGCTCTCCGGCAGCTCACCGGCGGACAGCATGCGGTTGAACGCCCCGCGCACCTTGAACGATCCCGAGTGCTGCAACAGCTCCAGCTTCAGCCAGAGGCCGGGCGCGATCTCCAGCACGGGCGTGCGCAGCACATGCCCGGCGATCCGGCGGGCCGCCGCCCGCACGTCCTCATGGGTGACGGTGGTCACGTGTTACTCCCCAAGGTTCTGCTCTCATGGTCGGAACGGCGCCTGCGGACCGAGGCTACGCCAGCGCCTGGGCCACGTCGGCCCACAGGTCCTCCGGGTGCTCGATGCCCACGGCGATGCGTACCGTGCCCTCCCCGATGCCGCTGCGCCGCAGCTCCTCGGCGCTGAGCGCGCGGTGCGAGGTGGTGGCGGGGTGCAGGACGAGCGTCTCGACGCCGCCGAGCGAGGGGGCGAGCAGCGCGAGGCGTACGGACTTCATGAACCGCTCCCCCGCCTCCCGCCCACCGGCCAGGTCGAACGAGAACACCCCGCCGAAGCCCGACAGCAGCTTGCCCGCCAGCTCGTACGAGGGGTGCGAGGGCAGCCCCGGCCAGTGGACGGCCGTGACGGCGGGGTGCCCGGCGAGCCGGGTGGCCAGGAGGTGGGCGTTGGAGCAGTGTCGCTCCATGCGCAGCGCCAGCGTCTGCAGGCCGCGCAGCGTCAGCCAGGCCGCGAACGGGTCGGCCGAGGCCCCCAGCTCGATCGCGAAGTGCCACACCTTCTCGTACAGCCCCGCGTCGGCGAAGACGGCGATCCCGCCCACGACGTCGGTGTGCCCGGACAGGTACTTGGTGGTGGAGTGCAGCACGACGTCCGCCCCGTGCTCGAACGGCCTGCCCAGCAGCGGGGTGGCGAACGTGTTGTCCACCACGGACAGGATCCCCAGCTCCCGCGCCACCTGGCACATCCCGGGCAAGTCGGCCACCAGCGTCATCGGGTTGCTGATCGTCTCCAGGTAGACGAGCCGGGTCTCCGGCCGGACGGCGGCGCGCAGGGCGGCCGGGTCGTTCTCGGGGACGTACGTGACCGTGAAGCCGAACCTGCCGACCAGCTCGTTGAGCATGGCGGCGGTCCCCCCGTAGAGGGAGCGCTGGGCCACCAGGTGGTCGCCGGGCTTGAGCAGGCCGAGCAGGACGAGGTTGATCGCGCCCATGCCGGAGCCCGTGGCGATGGCGGCCGTGCCGCCCTCCAGCCCGGCCACGGCCTCCTCCAGCGCGCGCACGGTCGGGTTCGAGTAGCGCCCGTAGACGTACGCGCCGTCGGGGCGGCCCATGGACTCCGCCATCAGCGCCGGGTCGTCGAAGACGAAGCCCGAGGTCTGGTAGATCGGCATGCTGATCGGACTGCTGCCCTCGATGACGGGGCGCGGCACGTGAACGGTCTTCGTCTCGGGCCGGGCGTCGGGCGGGAAATCGTTCATAAGGCAAGGATCGCCCGCCGAAGCGTCCGATGTCAGAGCCAATGCCGCAGAATTGGTCCATGACTGAGGCCAATTTCGCGGACGTCGTCGATCTGCTCGGCCGGTGGGCGTCCGGCCGCGGGCCGCTCTATCTGCTGCTCGCCGCGCGGCTGCGGGCCCTCATCGACGACGGCGTCCTGGCGCCCGGCGAGCCGCTGCCGCCCGACCGGGTGCTGGCCCGGCGGCTGGCGGTGGGCCGGGGCACCGTGGTGGCCGCCTACGACCTGCTCCAGCAGGAGGGCCGCGTGGTGCGCCGCCGGGGCAGCGGCACCAGGGTCGCCGCCCTCGACCTGCCCGCCACCAGGACGGCCGACGGGGTGCAGGCCAACCCGCTGCTGCTGCACATCCTGCACCCGCCCGACGGCGTGCAGCTCCTGACCTGCGCCGCCCCGCACGATCCGCCGCAGGTGCTGTTCGAGGCGTACGCGGAGGCCGGTGAACGCCTGGCCGGGGTGCGCCAGATGGGCTACCAGCCTGCGGGCGACCCGGCGCTGCGGGCGGCGCTGGCCGCGTACTACACCGGGCGGGGCGTGCCGACCGCGCCCGAGGAGATCATGGTGACGACGGGTGCCCAGCAGGCGCTCACGCTGCTCACGGGGCTGCTGCTGGCGCCGGGTGACACGGTGCTGGCCGAGTCGCCGACCTACCCGGGGGCGCTGGAGGTGTTCCGGCACGCGGCGGTGGTCGTCAAGCCCGCGGCGAGCGTCGAGGACGTGCGGGAACGTCCGGCGCTGGCCTATTTCGTCCCGACGGTGCGCAATCCCGACGGGGTCATCATGGACAACCCGTCCCGCAGGCGGCTGGCCGCCCTGGCCGCGGCGCACGACGTCCCGGTGATCGACGACGAGGTCCGGGCCGAGCTGTGCTTCTCGGGCGAGACACCGCCGCCGGTGGCGGCGTACGGGCGTGGCGAGCAGGTGATCACGATCGGCTCGCTGAGCAAGCTGGTGTGGGGCGGGCTGCGGGTGGGCTGGATCCGCGCCGCGGCGCCGCTGATCTCCCGGCTGGCCCGGCTGCGCGCGGTGCACGACCTCGGGGGCGAGGTCTTCAGCCAGCTCGCCGCCGCCGCGCTGCTGCGCCGCCTGGACGACGTACGCGCCGCGCAGGTCCGCACGCTGCGCGCGCGGCACGACCACCTGTGCGCGGAGCTGCGGGCGCGGCTGCCGTCCTGGACGTTCGAGCCCGCGCTCGGCGGCCAGACCATCTGGGTACGCCTCCCGCGCGGCGACGCCGACTCCTACGCCCAGGTCGCGCTCAGGCACGGGGTCGCCGTGCCGCCCGGCAGATCGTTCGACCCGCTCGGCGGGCTCGCCGGCCACCTGCGGCTGCACTTCCTGTTCCCCGAGGACGAGCTGTCGCGCGCGGTGACCAACCTGGCCGCCGCCT
The DNA here is from genome assembly GCF_039536965.1 of Nonomuraea antimicrobica. Classification (NCBI taxonomy): domain Bacteria; kingdom Bacillati; phylum Actinomycetota; class Actinomycetes; order Streptosporangiales; family Streptosporangiaceae; genus Nonomuraea; species Nonomuraea antimicrobica. Next base: position 53,445 of record NZ_BAAAZP010000151.1, read on the forward strand.
GGGCCTCCTACGACGGGGCCGGGCGCACGCCCTCCCACCGTCCCCTGGTCGTCTGAGAGGGTGGGCGCATGCAGACGACGTTCGTACTCGTGCACAGCCCCTCCGTCGGGCCCTCGACGTGGGCGCCCGTGGCCGAGTCGCTGGAGCGCCGCGGGCATGCCGCCGTGGTGCCCGACCTGACGGGCGTGACGGTGGGCGGGGCGCCGTACTGGCCGAGGGTGGTGGCGACGGTGCGCGCGGTCACCCCGGCCACTCCCGTGGTGCTGGTCGTGCACAGCAATGCCGGATTCCTGCTGCCGGTGATCAAGGAGGGGCTGGGCGATCAGGTGGTGGCCTGCGTGTTCGCCGACGCCGCCCTCCCGCCGCGCAACGGGCTGGTCACGACGGCCAAGGAGGGGTTCCTGCCGTTCCTGCGCGACCTGGCGGGCCCCGACGGCGTGCTGCCGCGCTGGACCGACTGGTGGGACGAGGAGGACGTGGTGGCCATGCTGCCCGATCCGGCCGTACGCGTCCGGGTGGCGGCCGAACAGCCGCGCCTCCCACTCGACTACTACACCCAGCCCATCCCCGTGCCCGTCGGCTGGGACGCGGTCAGGTGCTCCTTCCTGTGGTACAGCCCTCCGTACGACGGGGTTGCCGAGGAGGCCGCCCGCCGCGGCTGGCCGGTGACCCGGCTGCCCGGCCTGCACCTGCACCAGACCGTCGCCCCCGAGGCCGTCACGGACGCGGTGCTCAAGCTCTCCAGGAAGTCGTGAATTCTTCACTGTCGTCCCCGCCGGAGCGCCGCGACAGTGGAGCGCATGACAGCGATCCAAGTACACGGGCTCCGCAAGAGCCTTCGGGGATTCGAGGCGGTGCGGGGCATCTCGTTCGAGGTGGACGAGGGGGAGATCTTCGCGCTGCTGGGCAGGAACGGCGCGGGCAAGACCACCACGGTCGAGATGCTGGCCGGGTTCCTGCGGCCCGACGGCGGCAGTGTGCGCGTGCTCGGGCTCGACCCCTGGGCCGACCGCGCGGCCGTACGCGCGCGCACCGGCGTCATGCTCCAGGAAGCCGGGCTCTTCCCTGACCTGACGGTCGCCGGGACCGTCGACGTCTGGCGCGGCTTCACCGCCGCGCCCCGGCCCCGCGACGAGGCCCTCGAACTCGCCGGGCTGACGGCCAGGGCCCGCACCCGGGTCCGGCAGCTCTCCGGCGGCGAGAAGCGCCGGCTCGACCTGGCGCTGGCCCTGCTGGGCCGCCCCCGCGTGCTGTTCCTCGACGAGCCCACCACCGGCCTGGATCCGCAGGCCCGCGCCGCCACCTGGGAGGTCGTCCGCGGCCTGGCCGGGCAGGGCACCACGATCCTGCTCACCACGCACTATCTGGAGGAGGCGCAGCGCCTGGCCTCCGCGATGGCGATCATGGACGAGGGCCGCCTCGTGGCCTCGGGCGGCATGGCGGCGACACTGGCCGCGCGCGGCGGAAGGGTGTCGTTCCCGCTGCCCGCGCACGTGGCCGCCGGGGACCTGCCGCTGCCGGTCACGGTGGCGGACGGGCTGGCCGTGTGCCGCACCGACGACCCCGACCTCGCCTCGCAGAAGCTGCTGACCTGGGCGGCCGAGCGCGGCCTGCGCCTTGAGGGGCTGGAGGTCCGCGCCGCCACCCTGGAGGAGCTGTTCCTGGAGAGCGCCGGATCGGCGGAGGAGGCCCGATGAGCCTGACCGCCGCGTACCGGCTCGGCGCCCGGCTGTTCTGGCAGGACAAGGCCATGGTGTTCGGCTCGGTGGTCACGCCGGTCGGCCTGGCCGTCGGGATCCCCGTACTCATGCGGCACGTCATGCCCGAAGGCGTCGCCGCCGCCACCACGATCTTCCACGGAATGCTCGCGCTGCTGCTGTCGATCACCGCGTTCATGAACATCACCGTGACCCTGACCGCCCGCCGCGACCAGCTCATCCTCAAGCGCCTGCGCTCGACCAGCCTCACGGACGGCCAGATCCTGCTGGGCCAGATCGCCGGCACGGCCACCCAGGCCATGGCCATGATCGTGCTGTGCACGGTGGCGGTGCGGGTGCTCGCCGACGTCCCGTTGCCTGCCGACCCGCTGGGGTTCGCCGCCGTCACGGTCGCGGGCTCGCTCGTCCTGTCCCTGCTCGGGGCCGCGTACTCGGCCGCCGTCCCGCGTGCCGAGCTGGCCGCCCCCTTCACCATGCCCGTCTTCCTGCTGGCCGGGGTCTCGGCGGGGGCGATGGGCCCGATCCCGCTGCCCGATCGGCTCGGGCAGGCCCTCGACCTGCTGCCCACCACCGCCGTGGTGGACGCCGTCAGGACCGGCGGCCTGGCCGGGCCGTTCCTGGTCCTGGCCGGCTGGACGGTCGTCGGCCTGGCCGCCGTCCGACTGTGGTTCCGCTGGGAGCCGCGCCGCTCATGACCCGCCCGCCGCGACCTGCCGTCGAACGGGGACGGTCCAGGAGGAAAAGGAGATAATCATCGTCGTGGTCTCCTCCGCGCAACGGCTCGCGAGCGCCCTCATCACGGCCGTCTCCTGCGGCTACACGATGATCGCACTGCTCTACTTCGTGCACGGGGTCTATTTCGGCCTGGTGGCCACGCTGGCGATGTGCGGCGTGGTGGCCACCCACTACGTGAACACACAGGCCGCCATGCGCGGGGAGCGTCCGCGCGGTTTCCCCCTGACGCCGGTGCTGCAGGCGGTCATCACCTATCTGCCCGACGTGCTGCTGCCCGGCGGCATGTCCGCGGTGGCCGCGCCGATGCTGGCCGGGACGCTGCTGGTGTTCCTGCCGCGGCTCTGGGGCGGGACGCTGGTGGGCCTGATGATGGCGTACGAGGCGGCCGCGCTCTGGGGAGGCTGGGACGGAGTCGTCGTCACCCTCTTCTACGTGATGACGGTGCCGGCGACGGGTGCCATGACGTACGCGCTGGTCCGGTTCGCCCGCGTCACGACCGAGTTGGAGCAGGCCAGGGCCGAGCTGGCGGACGCCGCCGTGCTCAAGGAGCGGCTGCGGATCTCCCGTGACCTGCACGACGGACTGGGCCGCAGCCTCACCGCGATCGCACTCAAGGGCGACCTGGCCGCCCGCCTCATGGACCGTGACCCCGGCGCGGCCCGTACGGAGGTGGGTGAGCTGGTGGTGGTCGCCAGGGAGGCGGCCCAGGACGTACGCCAGGTGGCCAGGGGCTACCGCGCGATGTCGCTGGCCGGCGAGGTGAACCGGGCGGTGGCGCTGCTGGAGTCGTCGGGGGTGGGCGTCCAGGCGCATCTGGCCGACGTGCCGCTGCCGAGACGTTCGGAGGAGGCGCTGGCCTGGGCCGTACGCGAGGGGGTCACCAACGTGCTGCGCCACAGCCGGGCCACGACCTGCACGATCACCACGTCGCTGTGCGACGGGGCGCTGCGGCTCGAACTCGCCAACGACGGCGTGCCCGCCCCCGGCGACCCCGGCGACCCGGGCGACCCGGGCGGGCGCGCGGCCGGCGCGGGAGGCGGCCTCACGGGCCTCGGCGAACGCGCCGCCCAGGCAGGGGGCTCCTGCACGGCCGCCCCGACCGGCACGGGCGGTTTCCTCCTGGCGGTGGAGGTCACCACGTGACACCCGTTCGTCCTGACCGTGGAGACCGCCGCGTGACGCCCGTTCGTCCTGGCGGTGGAAGTCGGCGCGCGACGCCCGCGGGACGGCCGCGCCCCGGCCCCGGGACGGCGCGCGGGGAGACGTCGTGATCAGGGTGCTGCTCGCCGAGGACATGCACATGATCCGGGCCGCCCTCACCGCCCTGCTGCGCCTCGAACCCGACATCGAGGTGGTCGCGGAGGTCACCCGAGGCGACGAGATCGTGCCCGAGGCGCTGCGGGTCCGGCCCGACGTCGCGGTCGTGGACATCGACCTGCCGGTCGTCGACGGCATCACCGCCGCCGCCACGCTGCGCGAGCGCCTGCCCGCCTGCCGGATCCTGGTGCTCACGGCGATGGGGCAGCCGGGCCACGTCCGCAGGGCGCTGGCCGCCGGGATCGAGGCGTTCCTGGTCAAGGACGCGCCCGGTGACCGGCTGGCCGAGTCGATCAGGCGTACGGCCGCCGGGCTGCGCGTCCTGGACGCGGAGCTGGTCTCCTCGGCCATGGAGTACGGTGAGAGCCCGCTGACGGCCAGGGAGTCGACCGTCCTCAGAGAGGCGGCCAGGGGCGCCTCCGCCAAGGAGATCGCCGCCCGCCTGCACCTCTCCCCCGGCACGGTGAGCAACTATCTGACCGGGGCGATCGCGAAGACCGGGGCCCGCAACAAGATCGACGCCATCCGCATCGCCGAGGATGCCGGCTGGCTGTAACCCGCGGCCGTTCCGGTCAGATGTCGGTGACGCGCAACCCGGCGTGGGCCTTGTAACGCCGGTTCACCGAGATGAGGTTGGCGGTCAGCGCCTCGACCTGGTGGGCGTTGCGCAACCGCCCGCCGTACACCCCCCGCACTCCCGGAATGACCCCGGCCAGCGCCTGCACCGTGTCCGTGGCCTCGCGGTCGTCGCCGAGCACCAGCACGTCGAGGTCGACCTTGCCCACGGCCGGATCCATCAGCACCACGGCCGACACGTGGTGGAAGGCCGCCACCACCCGGCTGTCCGGCAGTACGGCCGCGGCCTGCTGGGCGGCGCTGCCCTCCTCGACCGGCAGCGCGTAGGCGCCCTGCTTGTCGAACCCGAGCGGGTTGACGCAGTCGACCACGATCTTCCCGGCCAGCTCGCCGCGCAGGGACTCCAGCAGGGCCTTGTGCCCCTCGTACGGCACCGCCACGATCACGATGTCGGCCCGCGCCGCCACGTCGGCGTTCTCGCCGCCCGTCGCGCTCGCCCCGATGGAGTCGGCCGCGTCCTGGGCCCGCTGGGCGCTGCGCGAGCCGATGAGCACCGGATGCCCGGCCAGCGCGAACCTCCGTGCCAGCCCCTTCCCCTGGTCACCGGTGCCGCCGAGGATGCCGATGGAAAGCCCGTTCACGTCTGTCATAGCCAGATCATGTCAGGCCCGCCACACCCGCCGGGCTCCCACCCCTTCTGGACACTCGATCCCGGCCGACGGCACGGCCGGGATCGGTGTCGGCGGCGGGTGGCCTAGCAGTTTCCGAAGGCGGGCAGCCCGACGATCCGCAGGGCCAGCCACTCGATGGCCAGCGGCCCGCCCTCGACGGCCCCCGTGACGTGGTCGGGCGCGGGCAGCGCGGTCCAGCGGGCGTTCACCCCGGCCCGGCAGTACTCCGAGCGCAACGTGGAGCCCACCGCGAGCGGGATGGTCTGGTCGCCGCGCGCGTGGTACAGGAACATCGGCACACGCGGCGCGACGGCCCCGAGCCGGTTCTCGGCCAGCCTGGCCAGCCACTTGGGCTGGTTGAGCAGGTCGATCGGGCTCAGGTCGGCGAACCGGAGCCCGGCGAGCTTGCCCAGGTCGCCCAGGCAGTCGTCGGCGGCGTCGGCCAGCAGGGCGCGGCCCCGGTCGTTGAGGTCGGCCTCCAGGTCCAGCTCGGGGTAGGCGGCGTCGAGCCCGATCCCGGCGGCCGCCGCCAGGCCGAAGTCCGCCCCGCCGTCCAGGTGTCGCGCGACGGCCCCCAGGTCGGCCGGTACGCCGCCCGCGGCCACGCCGCGCAGCCGCAGCTCGGGCGCGTACGTGGGCTGGAGCTGGGCGGCCCAGGCGGCCGACGCGCCGCCCTGCGAGTACCCCATGATCCCGACGGGCGCCTGACCGGACAGCCCGGCGCCGGAGACCCGGGTGGCCGCCCTGATCGAGTCGAGCACGGCCTGCCCCTGCGAGACCCCCGCCATGTACGTGTGCGTCCCCGGCGTGCCGAGTCCTTCGTAGTCGGTCACCGCGACCGCGAACCCCTTGAGCAGGAACAGGCTGACCAGCGCCAGCTCGGCCTCGCGGCCCTGGCTCATGCTGACCGAGGGCGCGCACTGGTCGCCGAGGCCGTGGGTGCCGACGGCGTACCCGATGATCGGGCGCGCGCCGAGCGGGTAACCGGCCTTGGGGACGAGCAGCGTGCCGGAGACCGTGTTGGGCGAACCGGTGGCGGAGGTGGAGGTGTAGCGCAGGTGCCAGGCGTTCACCGGGACTTCGAGCAGCTTGCCCGGCAGCAGGTAGACGGTGGTGGGCTGGGCGGAGACCACGTCTCCGGGGGCCGCGGCGCGAGCCGGGGCCGCGATGAGCGACATGATCGATAACAGGATCAAGGACATGCTGACGCGCACACGTAAGGTCATGTGCCGCCCCTCTCCGTGAGGATCACCACTGGGACGGCGGCGCCGCGAGCCCGATCGTTACCCGAGGGTAACTCGATGTCAAGGCCCGAAATGACGGAGAAACACACGCCATGTCAACCAGCACCCGGGAATCAGCCACCCCACGCGGGCCCCGTCGGGCACCATGGAGGGCATGGACTCAGGATCGGTCGCCCTGCTGCGTGAGCTCCTGTCGGAGACCGGCTGGCTGGAACGCACGCGCGAGCTGGGCCTGGCCCTGCGCGCCACCCGATCCCCCGGCGGCCTGCTGCTGGTGGGCACCCCCGACGACGAGCCCTGGCACCTGACCGCCCACCTCGCCGACGAGGCCAGGTTCTCCGGCCTGTCCCAGCTCACCCCGACCCTGGTCCGCTGGGCCCCGCCCCCCGGCGCACCCGCCCACCTGCGCGTCGGCCTCGAACGCCTGGAGCGGGCGGCGCGCGGGGAGACGTTGTTCGTGGTCTCGGAGCAGCAGGCGCCGGTCCCGCTGCTGGAACGCGTGGACGACGCGCGACGCACGGGTGCGACGATCCTGGCGATCGAGGGCGGCGACCCGGAGCTGTCCGGGCTGGCCCACGACGCGATCGCGGTGCCGAGTGCCGGGCCGGTGACGTTCGACGGCGCGCAGCACCTCGTGAGCGCGGCGGCCGGAGAGCCGACCCAACGGCCCGGCCTGCGCGAACGCCTGGCCCGCCTGCTGGAGAAGGTCAGCGGCCCTCAACTCGCCGACTGACCCCCCGCCCCCCGCCCTCGCAGGAGCGGGGCGGCGCGGGGCGGGGGCCGTACGGTCAGGAGGCCGTCCGCTCTCCGATGCGCCCGCGCAGCGACGCCTCCAGCGCCGCCGTGGCCTCCTCGATGGCGCCGATCACCACGGCCTGCACCGGATCCGGCTCCCCCGACCGCGTACGGCTCACCCGGGTCACGGCGTCCAGCCTGCGCGCGCCCACGTCACGTACCTCGCTGACCAGCACCTCCCCCTCGGGGACGTCCAGCAACGCCAGGGCGGGCACGATCGCCACGCCGTGCCCGGCCGCCACCAGCGCCAGCGTCGGCCCGAACTCGGTGATGACGTGCACCTTGCGCGGCTCGAACCCGTGCAGCCCCGCCAGCCGTTCCAGCGCCTGCCCGCACGCCTGGCTCGGCTCGCCCGCGACCCAGGGCAGCCGGATGAGGTCGGCGACCGTGGACGGCGGGTCGGGCCAGGCGGGCGGCACCACGATGCGGTACTCGTCCACGTACAGCAGGCGGGTGCTCAGCGACGGTTGCGAGAGGGCGGGCAGGCTCATGTCCTGCTCGGTGATGAGCACGTCGACCGCGCCCATCCGCAGCTCCTGCAGCGCCGGGTGCCCGTAGATCTCGTGGATGGTCGGCGTGATCCTGGGATGGCGTACGGCCAGGTCGCGCAGGGCGGGCACCAGCACGTGCTTGATCACGGTGGGGAAGGCCGCGATGCGCACCGGCCCGGCCAGGCGCTCGGTGAAGCGGGTCAGCTCCCGCTTGGCCTCGATCAGCTCCTCCTCCACCCGCTCGGCGTAACCGGCCAGCACCCGTCCCGCCGGAGTGAGCGACACGCTGCGCTGGGAACGGTCGATGAGGGCGAGCCCTACCTCGCGTTCGAGCTGGGCGAGCTGCTGGGAGACGGCGGAGGGTGTCAGGTGGAGCGCCTCGGCGGCCCGCATGACGCCACCGCGCCGCGCGACCTCGTGCAGGACCCGCAGCCGCCGAGGATCGATGTCCATGCAGGTCAGCTTACGCCCACCTTTAGCAACCTTTATTTGTGCTTCACAAGCTTGAGTCCGGACAATATGGCCCATGGATCTCCTGCTCGCCGCCGCCGGCTGGGTCGGCGCGGCCGTGCTGCTGGTCGGGTACGCCCTCGTCTCGTCGTCGCGCCTGTCGGGGGACGGGACGGCGTACCAGGTGCTCAACCTGACCGGCTCGGTCGGCCTGATGGTCAACAGCGCCTACAGCGCCGCCTGGCCGTCAGCCGCGCTCAACCTGATATGGGCGGCGATCGGCGTCACGGCCCTGGTCAAGCTGGCCCGGGCGGCGGGCGCGCCGAAGAGGCCCACCCACCGGCCCGCACCGTGACCTGGCCGTCATACCCCGGCGGCCGGCCGCGGCCACAGGATGATCACTCGTCGTCCTGGTCGGCCTCGTCCCACGCCTTGTTGCGGTCGGCGGCGCGTTGCAGCGCTCCCGCCGCCTCCTGCTCGGAGTCGTAGGGACCCATCCGGTCCTTGTTGGGGCAACCCTGGTCGGGCTCGACCCGCATGTGCTTGAGACAGAACCACCACTGGCCTTCGCTCACGGGGTCAATTCTGCCCCGTAGACTCGTGTTTCATGACGACACTGCTCCAGCCCGGGCGAGTTTCGCCCATGCGAAAGGTTCCCGCCCACATCGAGCGGCCGGAGTACGTCGGCAAGAAGCGCCCCAAGACCGGCGAGTCCGACGTGAAGAGCCCCGAGATCATCGAGCGCATGAGGGTGGCGGGCCGCATCGCCGCGCAGGCGCTCGAAGAGGTCGGCAGGCACGTCCGGCCGGGCGTCACGACCGACGAGCTCGACAGGATCGGCCACGAGTTCCTCATCGACCACGGCGCCTACCCGAGCACGCTGGGCTACAAGGGCTATCCGAAGTCGCTGTGCACCTCGATCAACGAGGTCATCTGCCACGGCATCCCCGACGACACCGTGCTCCGCGACGGCGACATCGTCAACATCGACATCACCGCCTACATCGGCGGCGTCCACGGTGACACCGACGCGACGTTCCTGGCCGGAGAGGTCGACGAGGAGTCGCGGCTGCTGGTGGAGCGCACGCGCGAGGCGACGATGCGCGCCATCAAGGCCGTCGCGCCCGGCCGCCAGCTCAACGTGGTGGGCCGGGTGATCGAGGCGTACGCCAAGCGCTTCGACTACGGCGTGGTGCGCGACTTCACCGGCCACGGCATCGGCACGAGCTTCCACTCCGGCCTCATGGTGCCCCACTACGACGACCCGTCGCTGCGGGTCGACCTGGTGCCGGGGATGACGTTCACGATCGAGCCGATGCTCACGCTGGGCACGATCGACTACGAGATCTGGCCCGACAAGTGGACGGCGGTGACGAAGGACCGCAAGCGTACGGCACAGTTCGAGCACACGATCCTGGTCACCGAGACGGGCAGCGAGATCCTCACCCTCCCCTGACGCCCCGGGCCGCCCGCGGTCAGCCCGGCACCACTCCGGTGACCGTCGTGCCCTCGCCGCTCACGCTGTTGACCGACAGGCTTCCCCCGATTTCGGCGAAGGCGGCCCGCATCCTGGCGATCCCCCGCCCGGCCCGAGCCGTGGGAAAGCCCTGTCCGTTGTCGCTGACCGTGAGGCGCAGCCCGCTCCTGCCGGTCGTCACCGCGATGGACACCGTCTGTGCGCTGCTGTGCAGCTCCACGTTGGACAGGGCTTCGCTCATCGCGGTCATGACACCGGTCGAGACCTGTGAGGGCACGTCGGTGGCGGGTAGGGCCCACGTCTCGACCGCTATGCCGGTGCGTTCGGACCACTCGGCCAGATAGGTCTCAAGCGCCTCGGCCAGGCTCTGCCCGCCGCGCATCCGTGTCTCTTCCGCCAATGAACTGTCGCCTTTCTCAGCACTCGGGCACCGCGCCGATCCCCACTCCGGCGCTCCCCTCCACAAGGTGCGCGTCCCCCCTCAAGGTCACGCACACTGGCTGATGAGGTTATACCCGTATCCCCTGGAAGAAAGGGTACCTGGCGGCCCGGGGGCTTGCGGCGGTAGGGAAGGAGGCCATGGCCGAACGGCTACTCGCCCTTGTCGGCCCGGTTGAGACGGGCGAGGTAGGCGTTGTAGGAGTCGAGGGCTGGATCTCTGCCGCCGGCGCGGTCGGCCCGGCGGTCGGCCCGCCGCGCCTGCCGGTCGTCGTCCCTGTACCACTGCACGGCGATGGCCAGCAGCACGATGAGCGTCGGGATCTCGCCGAACCCCCACGCGATGGCCCCGCCGTCGCGCTGGGTCTGCAGCAGCGTGTCGCCCCAGGTGCGGCCGAGCTGCTCGTACCAGCCCGAGGCGATCACCGAGCCCATCATCATCAGCGCGATGCCGAAGAACGCGTGGAACGGCATGGTGACGAAGAGCATCAGCAGCCGCCCGACGTACGGGAGCCGGTTGGGCCCCGGGTCGATCCCGATGATCACCCAGAAGAACAGGCACCCGCTGATCAGGAAGTGCAGGGTCATCCAGATGTGGCCGAGGTGCTCGTTCATCGCCGACTCGAACAGCGGCGTGAAGTAGAGCGCGTACGTCGAGGCGACGAAGATCGAGGTCGCCACCACGGGATGCGTGACGACCTTGGTGAACCGGCCGTGCAGGATCGTGGTGATCCACTCGCGCGGCCCCCTGTCGCCCCTCTTGGCCGCGGGCTTGAGCGCGCGCAGGGCCAGGGTGACGGGCCCGCCGAGGACGAGGAAGATCGGCACCACCATCGACAACATCATGTGCTCGATCATGTGGACGTCGAACATGACCTTGGCGTATCGCGCCAGCCCGCTCTGCGTGCAGAACACCAGCAGCAGGACGCCGATGTACCAGGAGGCGGTGCGCCCCCACGGCCAGCGGTCGCCGCGCCGCCGCAGGCGCAGGACGCCGAGCCCGTAGAGCCCGCCCAGCGCCCCCGCCACCACGGCGAAGAACAGGTCGAGCCACCACAGGGAGAAGATGTTGCCGATCGTGAGCGCGGGCGGGAGCGGGAAGCCGAGCAACTCGAACGCCCGGTCCGCGGGCACGCTGAACTCGGGCGGCGGCGTGCGCGAGAGTGCCACGGCCACGCCGACGGTGGCGAACATGAGCACCGTCTCGCCACCGGCCAGCCGGGTGAACGCCCGCGGCTTGCCCGCCTCCAGATCGGCCAGCGTACGCTGCCGGTGCCAGTAGCCCACGTAGCCGAGCAGCACGAACGCCACGATCTTGGCCACGGCGAGCCTGCCGTAGTCGGAGCTCCACAGGTCGGAGACCGCGCCGAGCCGCGCGACCAGGGCGAACACCCCCGACAGCCCGACCCCGGCGTAGCAGTAGAGCGCCATCCGCGAGAACCGCGCCGCGGCCACCTCGAGCTGCTGTCGGCGGCGGAGCGCGTGCAGCGCCAGCACGCCGAGACCGCCCACCCACAGGGCGAGCGAGAGCAGGTGCAGCGACACCGACGAGGTGGCCAGGCCGTGGTTGGGCGAGGAGGAGGTGTGCCCGGTGAGCGGCACGGGCAGCAGCGTCACCAGCGCGAACACCAGCAGCCCCGCCGCGGCCCCGGCCGTGATGGCGCCGCGCGAGAACAGCGCGATGGCCACCCCGAACAGCACCACGAGCGTCAGCGCGACGCCCTGCGTGGTCTGGGTGGCGTAGCTGGTGAGGATGGCGCGTTCGAGGACCTGGGGCACCGTGCGGCCGATGGAGTCGGCGGCGCCGAACACGACGGCCAGGAACGCCGCCCCGGCCCACACGAGCGCGGCCCACGAGGCGGCCTTGACGTAGTCGAGCGCGTTCTTGCCCAGCACGCCCTTGTTGTTGGGCAGCAGCGCGGCGGCCATCAGCAGCAGGCCGACGGTGACCACCCCGGCCGCGTCCATGAGCAGCTTGGACACCGGCAGGCCCCACCTGACGACCACGCCGGAGTCGGGCAGCCCCGGAATGATCCGGGGGAACGCCCTGCCTCCCGCGATCATGCCGATCGCGAGGGCGAGGACCGCCGCCGCCGTGGCCCCGAGCGCGAGGCGCACCGCCCGGCTCATGGCCGCTTTTTCCGCGCGCTGAGCAGGAACCCGATGCCGATGCCGACGAGCGCCCCGATCACGATGATCAGCCAGACCGGGAACGTCGCGCCCTGCTCGGCCGACGCCTGGTCGGTGGCCGCGACCTCACTCCCCGAGGGAGTGGGCGCGCTCGCGCTCGGGGCCGCCGATGCGGGCGGAGGAGCGCTCGCCGCCTCCTCCGAGGCGCTGGGCTCGGGCGACGGCGCCCCCTTCACCCGGAACGGGATCTCCCCCTCGATCGGGTGCCCGTCGGAGGAGACGACGCGGTAGGCGATCGTGTATTTCCCGTCGGGCAGCGGCCCGCCGACCGCCTGCGTGACCACCGCGCCGTCCACCTCCGGCTCACCGCTCTGGTGCTGGGCGTCGCCCTCGCCCCGCACGATGACGAACGGCATGCGCACCTTGGCGCTGAACTCGAGCCTGATCTCGTCGACAGACTCGACCTCGGCGCCCTTGGCCGGGTTGCTGCTCTTGAGCGTGTCGTGCGCCAGCGCGGGGGCGGCGGTGCCGAACACGAGCAGGGCGGCGGCGAGGATCGCGGAGAGGGCCGCGAGCGGGGATCTGTTCATGGCACCCCCAAGGCTACCGACGACACCACCCGGTCCGGACGCCGCTCCTCGAACCGTCCCGCTACAGACCGGCGCAGGCCAGCGCCCGCTGGTAGGACTCCACGGCCCCGTCGGAGTCACCGAGGCTCTCCATGGTCTCGGCCGTGGCGTACCAGGTGGAGGCGGAGCGGCGGGAGTCGGGCAGCGGCGCGAGCCAGTCGCGCACGGACGCCACGTGCCCAGCCGCCTCGTCGAAGCGGCCCACGGCGCCATAGACGGTGCCGAGCAGAAGCTTGGCCTCCGCGCCCAGCACGTAACCGTAGGCGGGGAGCCGGTTCCGGCCGATCACGGCGTGCTGGATGGCCTTGTCGTAGTCGCCAGCCATGTATTCGGCATAGGCCAGCTCGATGTGGACGCGGGCCCGGTCGAGGATGCTGGTGGAGGTCTGCTCAAGCTCCTCCGCCGCCGCCCGGAGCACTTCGCGAATGGCGCCGGCCTCGGCCGGCCGGGCCCTGAGCCGCTTCTGCAGCATCGCCAGGCGCATCCTGGCGACACTACGTGGCTGCCCGGTCTCCACCTGCACCGCCATCGCCCGCTCGGCGAAGGACAACGCCTCCTCCGTGTGGCCGGTGGCGTGGGCGACGGCCGAGGCGTTCCAGTTGGCGGCGACGATCGAGCGTGGCGTGCCGAGCGCGTCGGCGGCGTTGAGCAGCTCGGCCGCGAACTGACGAGCCCGAAGCAGGTCGCCGCGCAGGATGTACGCACCCAGCAGCGTAGCGGCCAGCTCGACGAGCTGATCGGTCCAGGGCTGCCGGGCGCTGCCCATCAGCATCGCCTCGCCCACCTCGACGGCCTCGGTCAGGCGCTCGCTCTCCCGGTAGGCGCGGCACAGCACCATGGCGATCTCGATGCCTCGCTCGGGCGCCAGTTCCTCGTTGCGCAGCCGCAGCAGGATGGAGATCGTCTCGTCGAGATCGCCGCAGGCCTCAGTGGAGAGGGCGAGTCCGAATTCGGCATCTTGACGAAGTCTGGTGAGCCCTGTCAGGTTATTGTTCTGCAGCAGCTCGGCGTAGCGGGTACGGGCCTCTTGGACCTCACCGTTCTCGAGGGCCAAGCGCGCGTAGCCAAGGGCTAGTTCGATGTCCTCCATCTGCTCAGCGGTCACCCCGTTGATCAGATAGGACAGCGAACAGTCCAGTTTCTGGGCCAGCAACTCCAGAACTGCAGGGGTCGGGGTACGCTTGCCACTCTCGATCAACGAGACGTAACTGTCCGACAATTCGGGATGGGCGAGCTGTGCCTGCGACAGGCCGCGTTGTCGCCGAACCGTCTTAATGCGGAGTCCGACCAGGTCAGATGTGGTCACAGTCGTCGCTCCCTGAGAAAATACGTCGAGCTACCCCACATAGGCGAGGGAGAACCCCATGCGCATGCGTCTTGCCCTGTCTGCTCTGGTCGCCGTGATCGCAATCGCGGTGACCGCTGGAGGTAATGCTACGGCTGCGAGTGCCACTACGTCTTCCCCCAGTACGAGTCTGGACGACACTCTCTGCTGCTAGGCAAAATCCCGGCAGGAGGGGAGCAGGTCCATCAGCCGGGTGATCCTCACCGCACAGAGGACGACGGCTGGCCTTGCGCACACGCGCTCCGCACCCAGACCGTGTCGCGGCCCCAGCTCCCCAGAACCCGAAGCCCTGCGCTGGCACACAACCTAGCGCAGGGCTTCTACATCGCCTCTACATAACGCCACGACCTCGACGCACGCGAGAGAGCGTTACTCTGCCTGGGTCACACAGGCAGAGGGATTCCGCGGAGGCGGTATGAGCGAAGAACTCTCCGTTCGCGTTCTCGGCGCGGTGACCGCCGCCCGCGGCTCTTCGCCGATCGAGGCCGGCCCGCCCCAGCAGCAGATCGTCCTGGCCATGCTCGCGACCTCCGCCACCGTTCCCGTGCCGATCAGCCGGTTGGTCGCCGGGATCTGGGGAGAGGCGGCCCCCCGCAACGCCGAGCAGGGCGTCTACACCTACATCGCCGGCCTGCGCCGGGCCTTCGAGCCCGATCGCGGGCCCCGGCGGCCGTCACGCTATCTCACCGGATCCAAGGCCGGCTACGTCTTACGCGTGGAGCCGTCACACGTGGACGTGTTGCTGTTCGCCGACCTGGTCGACCGGTCCCAGCACGACGCGGATGACCAGCAGGCGGCCCGCCGGCTCGACGAGGCCCTGGCCCTGTGGCAGGGCACCGCGCTGAGTGGCCTGTCAGGGCCCTTCGCCGAGGCGGAACGCGCCCGCCTGGAGGATCTGTGGCTGGCCGCGTCCGAGCGCCGCGCCGACCGGCTGCTGCGGCTGGGGCGCCACGAGGAGGTCACCGCCGAACTACGCGACCTCGTCCGGCGTCATCCGCTGCGGGAGCGGATTCGCGAACTGCTCATGGCGTCGCTGTTCCGCTCCGGACTGCGGGCCGAGGCGCTGGAGGTCTACGAGCAGTGCCGGGTCCTGCTCGCCGACGAGCTCGGCATCTCCCCGGGTGAAGGTTTGCGCCGGTTCCACGAGATGGTGTTGCGCGCCGACGCGGAACAGGCCGGGACGTCGCCGGCCGCTGTGGGGCCGGCACCGGTCGCGAACGTGCCGCACCAGTTGCCCCGTCCCCTGGTGGAGTTCGTGGGCAGGGTGCAGGAAAGCATGAGGGTCAAGGAACGGCTGGCACCGTGGGACGACTCTTCTCCCGGCCCGTTGGTGGTCGTCTCCGGGCCGGCGGGGGTGGGCAAGTCGGCGCTGGCCGCGTACGTCGCCCACCAGGCACGCGACCGCTTTCCCGACGGGCAGCTTTACGTCAACTGCCGCGGAGCCACCCCTGAGTTGTCCGCGCTCACGTCGCTCGACGTGCTCGGGCGTTTCCTGCGCGGCCTGGGCGTGCCGCCCGGGGCGGTCCCGACCGACCTGGACGAGGCGGCGGCGATGTGGCGCAGCCGGCTGCACGAGGGGCGGGTGCTGGCGCTCCTGGACGACGCCGCCGACCTGGCGCAGATCCGGCCGCTGCTGTCGGTGCCGCTGGGCAGCGCCCTGCTGGTGACCAGCCGCGAGAGCATGATCTGGGGCGAGGACGCCTTCGAGGTGGAGCTGCGCAGGATGTCCTCCTCGGAGGGGGCCACGATGCTGGCCAAGCTCGCGGGCGCGGAACGGGTGTCAGCCGACGCGGACGAGACGGCCAGGCTGGTGCGCCTGTGTGACGGCCTCCCACTGGCCCTGCGCATCGCCGGGGCCCGCCTGGCCGCCCGCCCCGGCTGGAGCCTGTCGGCGCTCACGACGCGGCTGAGTGACGAGCGGCGTCGCCTGCACGAGCTGGCGGCGGGCGACCTGGCCGTGCACTCCAGCCTGGCCGCCAGCCACACCGCACTCGAACGCGGCTCCCGCCCGGTGGATCGGCTGGCCGCGCGCACCCTGTCGCTGCTCGGCCGCCTGCACGTGCCCGAGGTGACCGGGGAGGCGACGGGCGCGCTGCTCGCGGAGCCGACCGCGAAGGCCGAGGCGGCCCTGGAGCGGCTGGCGGACGCCCACCTGCTCGAGCGTGGCGCGCCGGGACGCTACCAGCTACACGACCTGGTTCGCCTCTTCGCCGCGGAACTCCGGGCGGAGGATGGCCGCGAGGCACTCATCCGCGCCCTGTCCTACTTCGCCGCCTCCGCCCGGCTGGCGAGCCATGTCAGCGAGCCGCACCGCGTGCAGGAGGCGGCGCCGGTCGATGCGGTGCCGCACGCGGTCTCCGGCCGGGAAGAGGCGATCGCCTGGTTGTTCGAGGAGGAAGCGGTCCTGGCGGCTGCCGCCGTTCAAGCCATGAACTCTCCCGATGACGCCGTCGCCGAACTCGGCGTCAACATCGTCTTCGGCCTTCACTGGCACAACGAGCGGGCCCACCGGATGGTGACGGAGCTGGAGCTCAACCTTCAGGCGCTCCAGGCGAGCCGCCGGCTTGGGGACGAGAAGAGCATATTGATCGCACACAGCCACATCGGCAATATCATGCGTCTGTTCAGGCGTACGGACGAGGCCGTCGAGCATCTCCGGGCCTCGCTGGAGATGTCCGAGCGGCTCGGTGACACTTTCGGGCAAATGCGCGCGCTCGGCAACCTGTCCAGCGCCTACAACTCGGCCGAGCGCTTCGAGGAGGCGCTGCCTTGGGCCGAGCGCCAGCTCGCCTTTGCCAGGCACGCCGACCTGCGGGTCGGTGTGCGCTACGCACTGATGTGCATCGGCAACGCTCTTCTGGGCTCAGGTCGTCCAGGGGAGGCGCTCGGGCCTCTGCACGAAGGGCTGGCCGACGCCCACGAGGTCGGCGACGGCGGCATCGAAGGGCAGCTTCAGGTGGCCATCGCCGAGTGCCACCTCGCCGAGGGCGACCACGAACAGGCCCTGGCCCACCTACTGGACGCCAACGAGCTGCTCACGACGGCCGGCTACGGGATCCCGCGGTTACGCTGCCTCATCGCGCTGTCGCGAACGTTCCGGGAGCTGGGCGACCAGGACCGGGCCCTCCACTGGATCACGGTGGGCGCCTCCGTCGGCGGGTTCGGCAACGCCCGCTGGGAACGGCGGCTGGCGGAGGAGCGGGCGGCCGTGCTGGAGGCGCGCGACCGGCAGGCGGTCAACGAGGTGTCCCGGTATCCCTGAGTGCCAGGAAGAAGTCGACCCGGTCGGCCATCGTGGACAGGTTTCTGCCGGTCAGCTCCTCGATCCGGCGCACCCGGTAGCGCACGGTGTTGACGTGCACGTGGAGCTGCTCGGCGCAGGCGTTCCAGGAGCCGGCGCAGTCGAGGAAGATCCCGAGCGTGCGCACCAGCTCCGACTGGTGCCTGCGGTCGTAGTCGAGCAGCGGCGAGAGCAGCCGGGCGGTGAACGAGCGGCGCACGTCGCCCGGCACCGTGGCCAGCAGCAGCGCGTGGGTGTAGATCTCGTCGCTGGTCACCACCCCGCCGGCGCGGGCCTCGGCCAGGCGGCGGGCGTGCCCGGCCTCCTCCACACCGCCCTTGAGGGCCGCGGCGCCGGTCAGCGCGCCGCTGAGGCCCACGCACAGGCGGATGTCGGGTAGGGCGGCGAGCACCCCGGCGCCGGTCCGCAGCCGGTCGGCCAGC